>JAGVBM010000339.1 GCA_020059765.1 Bacillota bacterium | reverse complement strand
CCGATGATCGGAAAGGAGATCCCCTATGCGCCTGATTTCCATCTGCCCCAGCAACACTGAAATCCTGCATGCTCTCGGCTTGCTGAAACATCTGGTGGCCATCGACGATTATTCCGATTGGCCGGTCGAGGAAACCGCCCAACTTCCCCACTTGGGGCCGGATTTGAACATTGACATCGACCGGTTGGAAAGTTTCAAGCCCGACTTGGTGCTTGCATCCCTGTCGGTTCCCGGCATGGAGAAAAATATCGAACGGCTTCAAGAACGGAACATTCCGTACATTGTGTTGAATCCGAAAACGATTCACGATATTTACCAAGACATATTCCTGGTTGGACAGCATACCGGGACAGCCGACAAAGCGCGTGAACTGGTCGCCTCATTGCAAGAACGGGAGCGGATCGTTCGGCAAAAGGCAGCTCTGCGCAGCATGACGCCCCGCTTGTATTGGGAATGGTGGCCTCGTCCTTTTATTTCCCCCGCAGGCGGCAACTGGTTGACGCCGATCAGCGAATTGGCCGGTGGCGTCAACATATTTACGGAACACTCGGGTGACAGCGTGATTGACGAAACGGGGGAAAAAGTGATTCAAGGCCGCCCCGATTTCATTCTTGCAGCCTGGACGGGAGTCCCCTCCAAACATGTCGATCCGGAAAAAATCCGTACCCGGGAAGGTTGGGAACACATTCCCGCCGTTTTGCACAACCGCATTTATGTATTGGAGGAGGGGCTGTATTGCCGTCCCTCACCCCGTTTGTTTGACGGATTGGAAGAATTGGTGCAGCTTCTGCATCCCGATGTGATGTAAAATCAATCCCCCGGCTGACTTGTCACCCCCGGGGGATTTGCATGTCACTGTTCTTTTCGGACAACCCGCCTGACTCCCAGTTTGCCAAGCCATATCACCGTCAGCACGATCGCGCCTAACGCCAACAATTGGCCGGGCAGCTTGTATGCAAACCGATTATATGCGAATTCGGCAATTTGCAGCAGCCCCAAAATCGCTGCTGCATACATCCAATTCGGTACTTTACCCCCCATTGGTCTCTCCACCCCCGGCGCAGATCGACAATCCTGATTTCATTTTCGACATTGGAATTCTTATTTCCTGCTTATTTGGCCGCTTCCCGATTGTAAAACCCTTGCATGAAGGGACGTTTGGAAACTTCCTCGATCCGCTCCAGCCATTCCGGACGAAACCGGTAGTTTTCCGGATTTTGCAGATACGCTTCAATCGCTTCCCGGTAAGCGGACACCACCGCCTTGGTGTAGCTGGGACCGTACGGTCGTGTTTCAATGCGAAAACTTGCCAGTCCGGTCGCGACCAAATCCGGAATGTACTCGATCAGGCACAGGTCGGCACTGCTCATCACATATGTCCCCCGTTCATCTTCATAAACAGGGTAGTAATCTTCCGAACGTTTTTCTTCCTTTAACGCGTAATGGGTAATTTCCCGCTTGTTTTCCAGTTCGGTTCCGCGATATCGATGATAGTTGGTCAAGATTTGGCGGCCGGTGTAAAAAATGCAGATCGGACCATGTACTTGGCTTTCAATTTCCGCCGACACGTTTTTGCAAATCTCTTGAATGTTGGCGAAATTCAACTCTTTTGCCAACACCACCCGATCTGCGCCCGCTTCCGCCCAAAATTGCACCGATTGCCAATTCGTGATTCCCATTTCCATATTGACATGCACCGTCAGTTCGGGAGCGGTTTCTTGCACGGTCAACAGAACACCCGGATCCGCCACAATCACGCCGTCCACCTGCATATCCGCCAACTCCCGTAAAAATCGGCGGAGTTTTTCAATGTCTTGATGATGGGCAATAATATCGGCTCCCACAAACAAACGGGTTCCTTTGTCATGAGCAATTGAGACAGCCCGCTGGATTTCCTCGTTGGCAAACCGATGGGAAGCGGCAGACAAAAATCCAAACTCTTCTCCGACAATTTCAATTGCATTGGCACCCGCATCGATTGCGCTTTTCATCGTCTCAAGATCGCGTACGGCAACCATCAGTTCCGGTTTGTGCATCTTGGCTCCTCCTCTTCACTCAAATCGATCTCAGTTGTTGGATGATCTGTTTTAATTCTTCTGTTACAACGTCTATATCTTCGTCGGTAGTGGATCGTCCCAGACTGATGCGCAACGTCCCCAATGCCAAACTGCGCTCGACGCCAAGGGAGAGTAATACATGGGAAGGCTCCAGCGCACCCGAGGTGCAAGCCGATCCGGCGGATATCGCAATTCCCCGCGCATCCAGGCCCTGGATCAACGTTTCCCCTTCAACGCCGGCAAACGAAACATTTACATTATGCGGCAGCCGTTCCGTCGGATGTCCGTTTAATCGCGCATCCGGAACGGATGTTAATACATTGCGGATCAATTTGTCGCGTAAACGGGCGAGACGAATCGATTCATGCGCCGATTCCCCTGCCGCCAATTCAATCGCTTTGCCCAATCCGACAATACCCGCCACATTTTCTGTTCCCGGCCGGATGGCCTTTTCCTGGCTTCCGCCGCGCATCAGCGGATCAATGGCTGTTCCCCGCCGGATGTAAAGCGCTCCCGTTCCTTTTGGACCGTATATTTTATGACCGCTGACCGTCAATAAGTCCACTTGCAGTTCTTCAACATTCACCGGAATTTTCCCGACACTCTGCACCGCATCGGTATGCAGCAAAACTCCTCGTTCCCGGCAGATCTTGCCGATCCCGGCAAGCGGGTTCACGGTGCCGATCTCGTTGTTGGCGTGCATGACGGACGCCAGAATCGTGTCTTCCCGCAGCGCGTTTCTAAATTGATCGACTGATACCCGTCCGTATTCGTCGACCGGCAATACGGTAACCTCAAATCCTTCCGTTGCAAGCTGGCGGAACACGTCCAACACCGCATGATGCTCCACCGCCGTTGTCACAAGATGTCTCCCTTTGTCCCGATTGGCGCGCACTGTTCCCAATACCGCCAGATTGTTGCTTTCCGTACCGCCGCTGGTGAACACGATTTCTCTTGCGGCGGCACCGATGGCCCCGGCAGTTTTCTGTCGTGCCTCTTCCATCAATTTGCGCACCTTTCTGCCAAACTGATGCGTGGAGGACGGGTTTCCAAATGACTCGGTCAACACGCCCATCATCACAGCGGCCACTTCCGGCCTGACCGGCGTGGTGGCTGCATGATCGAGATAGATAGCAGGCATCTGTTCCACCCTTTCTTCCTCCTAGTATAACAGAAAACGCTTTCTTGCATCGCTTTTCCTGGTGAGGGCCGCTTGTTTCCGAAGCATTTCGCAGATAGCCTTGAAGGTCAGCCTGGAGTGATATCGATCAAATCATCCAGCGAAACGGCAATCGGCCGTTCCTCCTCATCGGCCGTTGTCCCCTTCAGTGTACGGGCCGCCATATCGATACGCTTTGCAATCACTGTAATCCTTTCGCTGCCGTATGGTTTGTAGAGAGTGATCCCGATCGGCTGTCCCGTTTCCAATGCTTCCGCCAATTGTCTGTTCATCTCTGCCAATTTGTCCTGCTCCAAACGGGGACGCGCCTGTCGTTGTTCCCTCCGGTCGTGGATCAACATCGCCTCCCGATGTTCCGGCAGGATAAAACGCGACCCGTGCCACAATTTGTTGTCCCTGTCATGAATGGAAGCTCGCCGCCGCATCTATATATCCTCCTTAAGCAGAACGTATGTTCCTATTATATGAAGGAAAATGCAAAAAATCCAATCAATCGTACCAAAAAGAAAAAACGCAGGCCGTCAATCGCCCGCGTTTCTCATCCATCGTAATTTTTGTCAAACCATGAGCCCCATCTTTTCTTTGACCGCTTGCAAGGTTTTGGCCGCTTCTTGCCGAGCCCGTTCCCCCCCTTGCCGCAGGACGGAAGCCAGTTCACCGGATTCAAGGATTTGACGGTGCCGTTCCTGAATCGGCTGCAAATGACCGACCACCACTTCCACCAGTTCTTTCTTCAGCGTACCGTATCCTTTTCCTTGCAGCCGTGCCACCAACTGATCCACCGTTTCCCCTGAAAACAGGCTGAAGATGGTCAACAGGTTGCTGATCCCCGGCTTTCGTTCCGGATCGTAACGGATCTCGTTTTCCGTGTCGGTGACAGATTTCATGATTTTAGAACGGATCTCGTCCGGTGTGTCCGCCAAGGTAATCCGATTGTAGGGACTGGGAGCGCTTTTGCTCATTTTCTTGGTCGGGTCGTCCAACCCCATGATTCGCGCACCGAATTCCGAAATCAGGGGTTCGGGAACTTTAAATGCCTCACCGAACCGCTTATTGAAACGTTCCGCCAGATCCCGGGTCAACTCCAGATGCTGTTTCTGATCGTCGCCTACCGGCACCAATTCGGTCTGATAGAGTAAGATGTCGGCCGCCATTAAAGCTGGATATGTATACAATCCCACCGACACGGTTTCCTTGCCTTCCCCTTTTTCCTTGAACTGTGTCATCCGGCCCAATTCACCGATGTATGTCATGCACTGCAGATACCAAGCAAGTTCGCTGTGCTCCGGGACATCCGATTGGACAAAGATCGTCGTCTTATCCGGATCAAGTCCGACTGCCAGATACAGGGCTGCCAGACTGAGTGTTTTTTGCTTCAATACGTCGGGTTCCTGCGGAATCGTCCACGCATGCATGTTGACGATCGAAAAGAACGCTTCCGTTGTATCCTGCAGCTCGACAAAACGTTTGATTGCTCCCAGATAGTTGCCGATGGTCACGTCACCGGTCGGCTGCACGCCTGAAAATACGCGTTTCATATGGTACCCCCAACTTGTTCGAAATATGTAATTTTCAGTATAGCAAAACATGACGCAGAAGGGTATAAAGGAAAAAGCCATCCCCTGATCAACCTGCGGGGACGGCCGAGATTAACGGAATCGGGTCGGTTGGTAAAAGGCTACATGGGCAGTCCCGCCGCTGACCCAGCTTTTGATCAAAATCGGCTGGGCGGTCGTATTGCGAAAACGCAAATCCTTGTCGTCATAAATCGTTGCGTCGCGTCCCGGCGCTACATACGGAACCGGCCTGGAATGGGCATGCCGTTCCATAATTTCCATGCCATGATCAAGCGCCACATTGTAAAGGGTGGAAGAAATCTGGCACATCCCGCCGCCCAATTCCTGTTTCAGTTCTCCCCCGTCGCCAAACACTGTTCCCAACTTGAAGCCTTTCGCCTGTGTCGGGATACCGACAATCCGATTGAACGAAAATTCCTGACCCGGCTCGATTACCGTATTGTTCAGCAACTGAGCGGTTACCTTGATGTTTTCCACCCGGTCCGGTTTCGTATCGAGAATCGGTGTTGTGAAATGGCCGATCTGTTTCGCGTTCAAAGGTACGGCCATTTCCAGGTCGTGGGTGGTGATCAACGGTTGAATCGTCTTCAATGCCGGTTCTACCGTCTCTCCGTTTTTTGCGCGCAGAATTCGCTGCTGCGTTTGTTCAATATCGAGTTCTTTGCCGGGATGTTCCGCCACAATTTTCAGGGTTTCCGCTTGTTTATGAGCATTATCCGGTGGTTGGTAAAATTTGGGTGACAGCAGCACCAATTGCCGGTACAAATCCCCTTTGGCCACACCCGTCAAAGAATAATCCCCCAGTTTGACCCCGGCAGAGATTCTGTCGTCCGTTTGAGAAGCCGAAAAGGGTGATGGGGATTGGGGGATCGATTGCGACAGGCAGCCCAATGTATTGATCAGCAAGAAAAACATGCCCGCTCCGGCCAGTGCAATGCGATGTTGGGATGCGCGCATCGGGAATCACCTCCTGTTCTTACTATTTCGCACGCACCGATCGGAAATTCCGCCCATATCATGGTAACTACACGTTTGGAAGTAACCAGAAATGGCAGCTACAACGTTGAGAAGCGGGTGACAGCATGAATATCGAACTATTGCTGGCGAACATTCGGAATGGTTCTGTCCGTTTTGCGGGAATTACACACGATTCAAGAAACGTGAGGCCTGGGTATATTTTTGTGGCGATCCTCGGAAAAAACCATAACGGGCAAGATTATATTCGGGAGGCGATCGACAAGGGGGCCGCTTGCATCGTGTCGGAAAGACCCTGCCCGTCCCCGATTGCGGGTGACAGCATCGAGGTCTGTTGTGTGAAATCTCCCCGCCGATGGCTGGCTCCATTGTCGGATGCCGTGTATGGGCACCCTTCCCGTTCGATGCATCTGATCGGGATTACGGGTTCCAACGGAAAAACGACCATCGCCAGCATGATCCATTCCTTGTTTGCGGAACAGGGCCTCGCATGCGGTCTGATCGGAACGGTTGAAAACGAGATCAATGGAGTTCGCTCACCGGCGAAGCTGACAACCCCGGAGGCAACCGACCTGCAGCACATGCTGTTTGACATGCTGCAGGCGGGAACCCGGCATGCGGTTATGGAAGTGTCGGCGCAAGGAGTGGAGATGGGGCGGATTGACGAGACCGATTTTTCAATCGGAATCTTTACCAATCTGACCACGGACCATCTTGATTTTCATGGGAGCATGAATGAATACGTGTCCGCCAAAAAGCGCTTTATGAACAGATTGAAACCGGGGAAAATTGCCATCTACAATTTGGATGATCCCCTTGTTAAAGAATCCATCAGGGAATCCGCCGCAAAGCCGTTTTCCTATTCCCTGTTTGACCGGGAAGCCGATCTTTCCATTCAAATGGTGGAACAAAATGCAAGCGGCAGCCGTTTTTTTGTGGCAGTCAGTCCCCGCTTGATCTCACAGGAAACGCAAAGAGAACCGGGCGCAACGGGTTTCATGGAGTTGATTCCCTTTTTCCTCCCCCTTCCGGGCCTGCACAATGTGTCGAATGCATTGGCCGCCCTGTTGACTGGAATGTTGTCAGGCCTTGAACCGATTGTCATGAAGCAGGCTTTGGCCAAGTTTCAGCCTGTCACCCGGCGGATGGAGCAAACGGTTTGGAACGATCTGCACGTGATTGACGACACTGCGATGAACCCGGGTTCGATCCAAGCGGTGTTAAACAGTTTTCAACTGAACCGTTACAATCAAGTGACGGTAGCTTTTGCCATTCGCGGCAATCGGGGAATCGACGTCAATCGGGAAAATGCCCTCGTATTGCAGGAATGGTGGAGGCACAATCGGTATCTGTCCCCCAAGCTGATCCTCACATCCTCCGTCGATTATATAGAGGCCAATGACAAGGTCAGCCCTGAGGAGGAGCAGATTGTGCTTGATACATTGCGGCAAAACCATGTGTCTTTCACATTCTGTCCGCGATTGGCCGACGCTATAGAACATGTCAACCGCACGGCCGCACCCGGCGGGATTTTGTTTCTGTTGGGTGCCCAGGGGATGGACGAAGGCTTTCGCATCCTGTCCCAATATGGGAAGATTAAGGATTTGGTGAAAGGATAAGGTCTCTGATAAAATACTTTAT
>JAGVBM010000328.1 GCA_020059765.1 Bacillota bacterium | reverse complement strand
TTTTTTTCTTTTAAGTTGTCCGGCGATTTGTTATACTACTTCCTGTTATGTTTTACGAAAGGACTGGGGGGCGAAATGACTATCAATAAGCAGGAGCGTACACCGCTTTTTACGGCGTTGCTGGAACATGCGAAGCGCGATCCGATTCAATTTCACATTCCGGGACATAAAAAAGGAAGCGGAATGGCGAAGGAGTTTCGCGATTTTATCGGGCCGAATGCCCTGGCGATTGATTTGATCAACATCGCGCCGCTTGATGACCTGCACCATCCGAAAGGCATCATTCGGGAGGCGCAAGAATTGGCTGCAGACGCATTTGGCGCTGACCATACATTTTTCTCCGTGCAAGGCACGTCGGGTGCGATCATTACGATGATCATGTCGGTTGTGGGGCCGGGCGAAAAGCTGCTGGTGCCGCGCAATGTGCACAAATCGGTCTTGACGGCGATTATTCTGTCGGGAGCGGAGCCGATTTTCATGAATCCGGAACTGGATCCGATATTGGGAATCGCCCACGGAATTTCCTTGGAAACCGTACGCAAAACATTGGACGAACATCCGGACACAAAAGGGATTCTGTTGATCAATCCGACCTATTTTGGAATCGCCTGCGATCTGAAATCGGTGGTCGAGCTGGCGCATGAGCGGAGTATTCCGGTGTTGGTGGACGAAGCTCACGGAATTCACATTCAATTCCATGAAAAATTGCCCTTGTCTGCCATGCAAGCAGGTGCGGATATGGCAGCGACCTCCGTTCACAAGCTGGGCGGTTCGATGACGCAAAGCTCAGTCTTAAACGTAAAAGAAGGATGGGTCAATCCGGCCCACGTTCAATCGATACTCTCGATGCTGACGACGACCTCCACATCCTATCTGCTGCTGGCTTCTTTGGATGTCGCCCGGAAGAATCTTGCCATGCACGGCCGTGAACTGATCGACCAAGCCATTCTGCTGGCTGAATACGCACGGGATGAAATCAACAAGATCGAGGGGTTGTACTGTTTTGGCAGGGAAATCCTGCACAATTCCTCGCTTTATGATATGGATCCTTTAAAGCTGACCATCTCGGTCAAAGACTTGGGAATTACCGGTTATGATGTGGAACGAACCTTGCGGGAAGAGTATAACATAGAAGTCGAACTGTCCGACCTCTACAACATTTTATGTATCGTAACAGTCGGGGATACCAGTGAAACAGTCGGGTCATTGCTGCACGCCCTGCGCCGCATCGCGGAACGACATGTCTATCAAACAGGGAAAACGATGGTGCAAGTCCACTTGCCGGAAATGCCGAAACTGGCCATGTCACCGCGGCAGGCGTTTTATTCGGAAACGGAAGTCGTTCCTTTTGATGAGGCTGTTGGCCGGACCTTTGCCGAAATGGTCATGGTGTATCCGCCGGGGATTCCCATTTTGCTGCCGGGGGAAATCGTCACCCGGGAAAATATCGAGTACATCCGGGAACATATGAGGGCAGGATTGCCGGTGCAGGGACCGGACGATCCGGATATCGAATACGTGAAAGTCGTCAAAACCGAATAATCAAACGCGAATCAAACGCGAATCATTGGAAAAGTCTGCATAAGCAGGCTTTTTTTTTCGCAAATTAAGAGGATAGAGAGTGACTGAGGTGATGACCGTTGCCGATCCATATTGTGCAGCTTGTTCGTCCTGCGGATGGAGGAATGCGTGAGCATGTCAGAGAGTTGATTTGGGGATTGCCGCATGGGAGTGTGCGGACAACGGTTGCCGCACCGGCCGAATCCGGATTGTTAAGGCAGCTGCCTACCTGGGTGCGAAAACAAACGATTTCCGTGACGGATGGAGTTCAACCCTGGCACGATCTGCAGGCAATTCTTGCCCTGCGGGACTTGATTGATCGGCAGCAGGCCGATATTTTGCATATGCATGGCGCCAAAGCCGCGCTGATTGGCCGCTTGGCGGCGTTGATGTCAAACAGGAAACCTGCTTTGGTCTGTACGGTCCATAACTTTGTGGAACCTGCCAATTACCTGGTGAATGCTGCCTATCGCCATCTGGAACAACGGCTTGCAAGCCGCACCGATCGGTATATTACGGTTTCAGACGCATTGGCTCGTCAATTGAAGGAACGGATGGCAATCGGGCCTGACAAAATTGTCACCGTCTATAACGGACTGTCACCGCTCAAACAACAACTCACCAGAACCGCGGCACGCAAACAACTGGAGTTGCCGGAACATGCAGTCGTGATTGGCACTATCGCCCGACTCGTCCCGGAAAAAGGGGTGGCGGATCTGATTCAAGCCTTTCGCTTTCTCCGCAAGGAAGGGGTTGATGCATGGCTGGTGATTATGGGGGACGGACCGCAGCGCAAAGAATTGCAGCGGTCGACGGAAGACCTGTTGGACCGCATCCGCTGGACAGGCGGATCTGCGCGAGCTTACCGGTTCCTCAAAGGATTGGATATTTATATTCAAAGTTCACACAAAGAAGCTTTTGGTTTGGCTGTGTTGGAGGCGATGTGGAGCGGGATTCCCGTAATTGCGACAAAAACGGGCGGTTTGCCGGAAGTGGTGGGTGACGAGGAGACGCACGGGGTGTTGGTGCCTGTTCATCATCCGGAGCAATTGAGCCTGCGTCTCATCGAACTGCAGCAAAACAGGGAAGTCCGGCAACAGCTGGCGCAAGCAGGGCAGCGACGAGTCAAACAACTATTTTCCGTAGACCGCATGATAGCCGATACCCTTGCCGTATATCACGACATTCTTTCAAATAGGAGAACCTCAACATGAAAGAACGGATGAGACGAGTGCTGATGCTTGTTGTTGGAATTCTGACCGCCATCGGACAAACGGGTCCGGCTTTCGCGCACGGCGGCCAGGACAAACAGGTGACCCTCGTGCTGCTCCCCGGTTTGACATGGGAGTCGATTCACCCTGACACGACCCCGCATCTGTGGCAGATGGTCGAACAGGGCGGAGCCGCCAATCTGACCCTGCCTTTCGGAGGAAGTGACGAGTCGGCCTATCTGGCGATTGGGGCCGGAGGACGTGCGGTCATAAACCGAAATGGGCTTGCGGCTTATCAAACCGATGAACGGGTACAGCCGACAGACGAGACCAGTCCGATTCCGGCAGGGAAGTTGTATGAGAGAAACACGGGGCAAAAACCGGCTGCTTCGATTGTGCTGCCGGAAATTCAGGTATTGCAAAAATTGGCGGAACATCTCCCGCAAACGGTTGTTCTCGGCGCCCTTGGTTCTGTCGTTCGTTCGGTGGGCGGAAGAGTGAAGGTCATTGGAAACGGAGACTTGGGAACGCATCCAAATCGGCCGGGTGTTTTCGTGGGAATGGATGAATCGGGGCAAGCGGACGGAGATATTTCACAACGTTTGTTGCAACCCGATGAATCCATGCTGTTTGGGGTGCGCACCAATTGGAGCAGATTGTACGAAACATACAAGAATTTGCGGGAACATGCCGATCTGTTGGTAGTCGAGACCGGGGATCTGACCCGGCTGGCCGCCAAACGGCAAGACCTGAGCCTAGAACGGACAAGTCAGCTGCAGCGCCGGTTGTTGGCGGATGCAGACCCGTTTATCGGGCAATTGATGGCCGATGCAAGTCCAGATCATCTGCTGCTGGTAGTCAATCCTCTGTCATTTGCGGAAGAGGCAGTGGCAAAACCGCTTGGAGCTGTGATTGCAACAGGGGGCGGTATTCCGGCCGGCTCGTTGTTGACTTCCAATACGACACGCCAGGCCGGAATGGTGACGGTATACGACGTTGCTCCTGCAATTCTGTCGTTTTTGGGTTTGCAAGAAACGATTCCCGGAGGAATCGGCGGGCCAATTTCTGTTTTGTCGCAATACAACAGTTCCCTGCTCGATTTCTTACACCTGCAGAGTAAGACGTTGACCTCGCTCAACCAGTACAGGTCTGTGGCGGTCAAAGGATTTGTCGAAGTCATGATCCTTTTGCTGCTCGTTGGCTTTATAGCGCAAACGATCAGCAAGAGGAGTTTCCCGTGGCTGCATACCCTGCTTGCAAGTACTCTGTCACTGCCGCTTATATACTTGTTGCTGCCGCTTCTTGGAAATGATTCTGACTGGATGGAGTTCGGAATCAAACTGTCGATCCTGCTGCTCGCGGTGTGGGCCGGATTGCTGCTCGTTTCGCCGGGAAAGCGTCTGCTGCTGTTGGCTTCCGTTACGGGCGGATTGATCATGCTGGATACGTGGCGGCAAGGGGAATGGATGAAAGAATCCGTATTGGGCTTTGATTTACTGGGAGGCGCTCGTTACTACGGTATCGGCAATGAATATATGGGGATCCTGATCGGAACCGTTTTGTTGGTTCATTCGAAAATCAGGAAATTGAATCCGGAACGGACAGGAAGGTCGACATTTTTGCTCGGACTGTTGTTTGCCGCAGTTGTTTGGTTGTTGGCGGCCCCGGGATTCGGAACGAATGCGGGAGGTGCATTGGCGGCCGGCCTGACATTTTTGTATGTCTGGTTTACCGACAGTCCTTCCGGGATCTCCGCACAAAAATGGGCAATCATGATCGTCGGATTTTTTGCCGTACTTACGGGCATGGCAGTCTTTCACGCGGGAATGCCTGCCAATGAACAGACACATATTGGGAAAGCGGCTGTTCTTTTGCTGCAAGGAAATTTTTTGGAAATCGGCAAAATCAT
>JAGVBM010000324.1 GCA_020059765.1 Bacillota bacterium | reverse complement strand
TGGAAATCAGTTTCTATCTGATTCTGAGGCTTGAGTTGGTCTGTCATTCAGCTACCTCCAGAATTGAGTGCTCACTCAATTGAGTGACTACTCAAATTATATTCCATCTCTTTCTAATTCGCAATTGAGTGCAATTGAGAATGATCCGTTTGTCGCAAGGGAAATCTAACAACAAATATGTATGCGGATGACTAGGAGGTACATCATGTCACAAGATCTTATGCAGCGGACCTGCCAATCATTTTCCCTTCCTTTATATGCTTTGATACACGATTCCATTGTAAGCGCCTTGAAACAAGCCCAATTGTCCCAACAGGATACGGTCACTCTTTTGCAGTCGATTCCCAAATTGTCTTTGAGCACAAAAGAACAAAACGAATTGGAAAGTGCCAAAGGAGCCATCGAATTGGAAGACAGCTTTGGATCCGGCAACTTTTTTGTCGTGGATGTCGGCTCACAAGAAGCCTTAGTATTCACCGACCAGCAAAATGCAGATCATGTCAACCGCATCCTGAATAAACTAAACGGCCAGCAACAAGCCGGTTCCAATCAGCAGCTGGCGACCCAACAAAAGGATCAGAGACAATCTCAATCCATCCAGCGCGTACCACAACCCGCGCCAATTCAAGCTGAATCCGTGCAGATGCAAACCGCTGCCAACGCCACTACCCAAATCCAGAACAATCAGGCATGCGATCAAGATTTGTTGCTGAAGATGATGGTATTGCAGCAACAGCAGCAACAGCAGCCATTTCAGCAACCGACCCTACAGCAAATTGCCTTACTGGATCTAATAAAGGATAAGGATATAAATGAATTCATCAAATTGCTGCAGCTCAGTCAAATCATGAATCAGATCAACCAATCTCAGCAAGGCAACCAAGAGCAGCAAGGAAACCAGTATCATCAAAATCCGCAGCCACTGCAGCCCCAGTTCCGACAACAGAAACAGGACGGCCAGCAAGCATACGAAACAGGACAGGGTCAAACACAAGGAGTCGATCTAATGCAAATGCTGCAGGAACTGCAATTGATGAACGCCTTGCAGCGGAAAAAGTAACCGAAAAACTGAAAGCCATCCCCTATTCTGAAGCCTCATCGTGACTTCAGTGAGAAGGGAATGGCTTATCCTGCTCCAAAAACATCATGCTGACATTATCGCTTGGAGAGACGTTTTGCCAAAACGACGCTCTCAAATAACTCGCCGACTGTGAAAATGTCCCTTTGTTGGACCTCCTGCAGCATTTTTTGCCAAAGACTGGCGGTCATTTTCGCGTCGCCAAGCGCGGTGTGACGGCCTTCCACAGGAATGCCGTGCTGATGCAACAAATCGTCCAAACTGACGGAAGCCGGGCAGGCGTATAACCAGTTGGCCACATCGCAAGTGTCCAGTACACGGTGTGTCAATTGCAATCCCGATGTTCGCTGCAAACCGGCATTCATGAACTGAACATCGTGATCCGCATGATGCATGATCAAGACAGAGTCTTTCAGAAAATGCAGCAAGTCCTGCAGCACTTCCTCCAGGCGAGGAGCGGATGCCAGATCTTCATCGCGAATTCCGGTCAGTTCCATAATCACTTTCGGCACCGTTTGAAAGGGGTCGGGATGTACATAGGAATGGAAGATCTGCTCCAGGTTTACCCGATCGCCCGACATTTCAACCGCCCCGACAGATATGATGGCATCGGTTTTCGGTTGAAAGCCGGTCGTTTCCGTATCGATCACCACAAATCGGGTTTCAGCCAGGGGAGCATCCCATGCTTCCTCCCGCCGCGCTTCTTTCAACAAATGCCGCAAAAACGCCTGCGCCTGCATTTCTTCCTGCCGGTTGGCCGCCGTGTACGGCATCAAATGGGCAAACGGGGACTGCAGAAACCTGCGCAACAATCCGTATCGCTCTCGGTTCATCCGCCGTATTCACCCGTTTTGCGAAACTGTTTGCTGGTCCATTTTTGCAGCTGTTTCGCCGTTTTTAGCGCCTGCTTCAAGGAAGCGGCCGTCTCTTCCGATAATTGGGCGGGGTCCACATAATTGCCCCAGATCCGGTATCCGATCAAACATCTGAACGCCTCTCGCACCTGTTCCGCCCATTCGCGACTCCAAACTTGCAAATGCTGCAGTTTTGCGATTCGTTCTTCAGTGGAATTTGCAGCAATCCCTACGGACATCGACCATAGACGGGTCGCTTTGACAATCTGCAAATATCCTCCCTCTTTGATGTTTACCTGGTGCATATGATCCCCCCATCGATCCGTCCGAAACTGATTGAAGAAAGTGAGAGCGATTGGGTTGGACAACGACCGGTCAGCCGCTTGCCAAAACAAGTAGGAACGGGATGGTACCTGCTCTGCAAACCAACTCTGCAACTCTCCGGCCAATTCAAGGTTTCCGAACAGCCCCCGCATATCGGCCGCCATCAGCAAATAACGGATATTGTCCCAACTCGGGTAGTCCAAATACAACTGTAATACATCTCGCCAATCATCCAACTCATGATTCCAGCGAGGATTGGCCGCCATTACGAACCCTTCACAATAAGGATAACCTGCATCCGCCAAGCTGCGGCTGACCCGCTCCGCCAATTCTTGAAAAAAAGTTCGGACGTCATCCGGTGCCCCGGACTTGTAGATCAGCGCGTGATCTTGATCCGGATTCAACGTTGCCTCCGAGCGGCCGCTGCTTCCCAGCAGCAGCCAACAAAAAGGAACAGCGGGAGTCCCCCATCCATCCCGCTCCATGTCCTTTAATTCCTGTTCTATCAGGCGACGCATCAATGTATCATGCCATCGGTTCAGCAATGACAGTTTGTCATCTAAGCCCATGGCCTCCGTTTCCCATCTCTGCACCGTTTCGGGCATTTGTTGACGACTCTCCCGAATTGCTTCGAATGTCGTGGCCCGTTCAATTTGGTTCTTGATTTGAAGCCATTCGGTTTCCATGCAAACAGCCACCCTATCACTTCCTTGCAAGCCAAATCCAAACCGCTTGTGCAGGTATTGTCAGGAAACCGTGCCCGTTTCTGCGCCAGACTTCGTATAGGCTCCCCCGTTGGGGATATGTTCCGGATAGCCGGACGCACCATGTTCACTGATGTCGAGACCGATCAATTCTTCCTCGCGGCTGATCCGCAGTCCGACTGTGGCCTTAATCGCATACAAAATGATGAAAGATGCGATGAAGACAAACGCGAAGGAAGCTGCAATCCCGATGAACTGGACCCACAATTGATGGAAGCCGCCGCCGTAGAACAGTCCCGGCTGACCGATGCCCACTTTTTCGACCAAGGCGGGTGAAGCAAACAATCCGGTCGACAACGTTCCCCAAATACCCGCTACACCGTGAACCGAGAATGCTCCTACCGGATCGTCCACTTTCACAATACGATCAAAGAAGAGAACCGAGAAAACCATGACAATCCCTGCCACAGCGCCGATCACGACAGCTGCCCACGGTTCCACGAATGCAGTGGAAGCGGTAATCGCAACCAGTGCTGCCAATACCCCGTTCAGCATATACCCGATGTCAGGCTTGCCAAGTACAGCCCACACGGTCAACAAAGCGGCAACCGCGCCTGCAGAGGCAGCCAGGTTCGTGGTCATGGCCACATACGGGAAAAATGTGCCTTGTGCCATCAACGTAGATCCCGCGTTAAATCCGAACCAGCCGAACCATAAGATGATGACGCCCAATACCGAATATACGGTGTTATGACCCGGGATCAAATTGGAAGTGCCGTCCTTGTTGTATTTCCCGATACGCGGTCCCAACAGCAATGCGCCAACCAATGCGGCCACACCGCCTTGCAGATGGACGACCGTCGATCCGGCAAAGTCTTGCATTCCCAGGCCGGACAACCAACCGCCACCCCAGATCCAGTGTGCGATCACCGGATAGATGACACCGACAAACAGCGTTCCGAATACAAAGTATACAATTAACTTGGCCCGTTCAGCAATTCCTCCCCACATGATCGCCAGTGAAACACCCGCGAACACCACCTGGAACATGAACTTTGCGCCCAAGGGAATATCGCTGAAAGAAAGAGAGCCGAATACATCGTTGATCTTATCGTCCGCCACATTCAAAAACCAGCCGCTGGTTCCGACCATTCCATTGCCGGCGCCAAAGCTGATGGCGAATCCGACAGCCCAAAACACCAGAGTGGCAATTGCAATACTGAGCACGTTCTTGCCTGCGATGTGTCCCGCATTCTTCATGCGGGTTGCCCCCGCTTCCAGCAATGCAAATCCCGCTTGCATGAAGAACACCAACACGGCGGCTAACAATACCCACACGGCGTCCACCGCTTGGATTGCATCTTTGACTGTCGGTTCCTCCGCCGCCATTGCCTGTCCCGTTAATCCGAGAAAGATAAGTGCAAACAAGGCAAACATTTTTTTCACAAGAATCCCTCCCCTAGCGAATCTATCATTGGATTGAAACGATAATTGCAAACTTCATATACATTTCTGCATCCTTTTCGACGAAAGAACCTTCTGTTTCATCTTGCTGCCCTTACATGAGAATGCCTTGCATCATTGCCAGACAACTTCTTCTGTTCTTGCAGCGGATCAAGATTTTCCCTTACGGCGGCCCAAATCCACGATAATACTCCCTGTCTGATTTGGTTGGTTCCCCCTTTCTTCATTGGAATCCCCTTTTTTCTCCGTGAAGTTGTCTTTGCCAAGATGCACCTGCACCTTCGCATTTTTCAGACGTTGTGCAATCTCGTACAGCATTCCCATTGTTTCCCCGTCCTTTCGTGAAAAGTCGGTGCTGAAAAACTTATTAAAAAGGTACCAGATATGTCATGTTTCCTCAATCTTTTATGTAAGGAAACCTACCATAAAAAATTTAAACTAAAAACCTCTCCTGAACACTTTCGGTTCAGTGAGAGGCTTATTCCCGTCTTCGACAAGTTATTTTTTGCGGAAAAACTGGGATAATTGACCTTCGATCAGCGTCGGTTCGCGGGTCATTCGTTCCTTTCGATTCCGGAGCTGTTCGCGGATATCTTCCAACAATTCCCGGTCATTCAATTCCTGTTCTGTCGGGGTCGGCTGTACTGTCGGCTGTGTCGGCACCACGGGCGGATGCAGCGCTTTGCGAATCTGTGCAATCGTATATTCTTGCGCAATCATATCTTTGATGAGAAGGAATCGGGCCACATCATTGATCGAATACCTGCGCTGATCCCCACTGGTGCGAAAGGAAACCACCAGCCCCAAATCCTCATAATAACGGATCATTCGAACCGATAATCCGGTCAATTGACTGACGATACCGATTGTCAGCACAGCCATATCACGGGGCACAGGATCCATAAGCGTTTTCCTCCTTGCCTAAAGGGATACGACCCTCTTTGATGTCATATTTCTTTACATTTACTTTTATTATAATCATTTCCCTTTCGCAACAACAAGTCGTTATGTTAGGATTCTTAACAAAAAAACACGCTTCCGTTATCCGGAAGCATGCCGCTAACAAAGAGATTCATTCTCAATGCACCTTAATCAAAATCCAGCAATCCTTTTTTCAATGCATAACGCACCAGTTCGGGCCGCGTTTTCAGGTGCAGTTTTTCCATGATCTTGGTTTTGTGGGTTTCGATCGTTTTCACCGAAACAACCAATAGCTCGGCGATTTCCTTGTTGGAATAACCTTTCGCGATCAACGCGAGAATTTCCCGTTCCCGTTCGGTCAACACGTTATAATCATCGACTTCTTCGCCTTTTTGCACCCGCTGCAGAAATTCCTGGATCAGCGATTTTGCCGCCGTCGGATGCAAATAAGCCGCCCCTGACTGCACAGTGCGAATGGCGGCAAGCAAGTCCATATCCGGTGCGCTTTTCAGGATATACCCGGAAGCGCCTGCCTGCAAGACTCTGAACAGATATTCCTCATCGTCATGCATTGTCAAGATCAGGATATCGATTTCCGGCGCTTGTTCTTTCAATCGACTTGTAGCGGACAATCCATTTTCTCCCGGCGGCATGCTCAAATCCATGAGCACCAAATCCGGTTTCAGTTCCAACGCTTTGTCTACGGCTTCTTTGCCGTCAGCGGCAGTTGCCGCCACTTCCATGTCATCTTGCGCGTTGATCAGCATGGCAAGCCCGGATCTGACGATGGCATGATCATCCGCGATAAGAACCCGGATCGACATTCAGCGGCTCCCCCTTATCATTCAAAGGTATAGTGACATGCACAGTCGTGCCTTTGCCGGGGACAGATTGAATGTCCACAGTGCCCCCCAGCAAACTGGCCCGTTCTTTCATGCCGTACAAGCCGAGTCCCGTACCGCGTGCCTGCACCTGTTCGGTATTGAAGCCTCGGCCGTAGTCTGCAATGAACATTTCAATTTTATCACCTGAGTCGTGCAAACGCACCTGAATCTTGTCCGTGTCCGCATATTTTGCCGCATTGGTCATCGCTTCCTGGCAGATTCGGTATAATGCGGTTTCCACCACGGATGCGACACGGCGCTTGTGGCCGCTCACTTCAAACTGTGTCACAATGCCAAACGTTTGCTCAAACCGTTTGCTGTAGGAGCGGATCGCCGGCACCAGTCCGAGATCGTCCAATGCAGAGGGCCGCAATTCGACGGCCATGTTTTTGACCTCTTCCAAGGCCCTTGCCGTCATCTGATGGACATCATGCAAGTGATTCTTTACCGCTTCATCCAATTCCAATTGATTCAAAACTTTCAAACCGACCAAAATACTGTACAGCGCCTGTCCGATACCATCGTGCAAATCGCGGGAAACTCGCTTTCGTTCTTCTTCCTGCGCCTGAATCACATAATGGGTCATCATTCGCCGAAAACGTTCCTGTTCGGCCCGCTGCTGTTCCGACATGTCCCGCAAGATCACAACCAGGGAATAGTCAGATTCCGCTCCCAAGCGGGTCGAGCTGGCGGCAACCGGAAATTCCCGACCGTCTTTTGTTTTGACTGCCATCTGGAACGACGAGACACTCGGTATGTGGAAGAAGCAATTATGACAGGTTGCTTCCTCCGTAGTCGTTGCCATGCCGCGGCACACTTCACAAAAATGAATTTTTCCGATCAATTCTTCAACCGTATATCCTGTCAATCGCTCGGCTGCCGGATTCGCGCCGATCACGACTCCCTGTTGATCGACCAGCATGATTGCATCTGTCACACTGTTGAAAATCGACTCGAGGATTGAGGATGTTTGATTGGCTCTTTCCAGGTTCCCCAACCACGTCATACGTGACTCCCTTTCTGCTTGTAGTTTTCTTATTATACAAGACGGATTCATATTCGAACACTTGCCGCCCGTTTGGCGAAAGTTGGCGGTTTCAGGGAATCTTCACGAACCGCTTTTCGCTTTGCTGCGGCCTGTCTGCTGCATGATGGCGCCCAATTGTTCCGCAAAATTGCAGACCAGTTCCACCATCTTCGTTTCAAAATCCCGCTCGATTCTGCAGCCGATCAATAAGGCACCCAATACCCGCCCGTTTATTAAAACCGGTACACTGACTGTCGATTTCAGGTTTTCCGCCAGTAGGATCGGATATTCCCGAGGATCATCGCCGCTTGTGGGTGAGAAAGAATTCATCACAATCGGCCGTCCCGATCGCATTACTTTTCCCGCGATACCTTTTCCCAAACGCAATACAATCCTTTTATAACGATCATTCCGGTTGCCCGAAGCATATTTCCAGCGTATGGTTTGTTCATCTGTGTCCGCCCAAGCTAGAGCTGCAAAATCGGCAGCTGTTAAACGTCTGAGTTCATTTAGGACGGCTCCGATATCTTGTTGCAAGCTCCCCATGTTCATGGCCCCCAAACCAAAAAATCATGAAACTCGAATTTTATAACCTAAGTCTATCTGTTTCCTTACTCAGATGTTATCGGGGAATCCCCTGAGTTGCCCCTGGAAATTCCCCGATTTTAATCAAAGATCTCAGATACAGCCAAAAAAAACAACCGGCCTTCATTGAAGGCCGGTTGTTTTACAAGTTCATACTTGCAAGATGGAGGCGCCACCCGGATTTGAACCGGGGAGTAAAGGTTTTGCAGACCTCTGCCTTACCACTTGGCTATGGCGCCATGTCATGGTGGCTCGGGACGGAATCGAACCGCCGACACGAGGATTTTCAGTCCTCTGCTCTACCGACTGAGCTACCGAGCCGCAATATATGGCAAAGCAACGA
>JAGVBM010000333.1 GCA_020059765.1 Bacillota bacterium | reverse complement strand
GCAGAACCACTTTATCCACCTTGTCTTTGACGACTTGCTCCAGCATCACGACTTCTGCGTAAACCTTTCCGTTCTTCTTGCGGATTTGCGCTTTTTGCGTTTTCTCGCCGGTCACACCTTCTGTTTGAACGCGCTGCTCTCCTTTGTTGAGTGAGCCGTCATCCTTGTAAATCGTTTCATAGTTATAAGGAACCGTTCGTGTAATCTCCTCAACAGTCTCCACCGTAACCATCGGTTCCACGGAGTTCAGCATAATTTCTTGGCCTTCCTGCAAGGAATTTTCGTCCTTGATCTGCGGATTGGCCTGTTTCAATTTATCGACCGTCACCTGATTGCGGGCTGCAATCGTCCAAAGGGACTCACCACGGGATACCAGATATTTTTTCGGCTTCTCTTTCCCCTGCAACAGCAAGGCAACTGCCGAATCCACGGAGCGAACCTCGTCTCTATTGGCACGAAACGTCCGAAAATCGATTTTCTGATCGATCTTCACTTCTTTGACGGTTGTGTCACCAGAGGCGAATTTCGCTTTGATGCGCTCCAATACCTGTTTTGCATCCGACTCGTCGCGGACGACGACGGCATCCTGACCGTCCACTTGCATCATGATTGCTGTAACTTGCGGGTTTGCCGCATCATTGAGCGCCAAGGAAACGTCCGCTTCCGTAGTTCCCCCATTGAGCCGCTGATGAACGGGAACCAATGAAATCTCACTGCTGATTTTGTCTCCCAAGGTCGAAATCTTGTCATACACAAAACTCGCATCCTTGACAACCCCGACATATTTCCCGTCAATGTAAACTTTGTAATACAGGTTCGTGCTTTGTATTTTCTCTTGTACCGCAATCGCGCCGACTGTCGTTAACGCCACCATGAGAACCGCTGCGGCCGTTCGCCGTAAGGTAAACGTTTTTTGCACCTGTTGCCTGAGATCCTGCATGATGTGTCTGGTATCTAATTGAGACAGCTGCTCCAATGTATAGGTTTTATTGGCAATGGTAAACGTCCGCAGATGTGAATGCCATCCTTGTAACTCACCCATGCCTCCTCCTCCTTCTCTGTGAACACTATATGAAAGCCCAAATTAAATTATTCGAGATCGGTCCGTTTTTTCCTCCCTCATAAATATTTCATTTTGATTACAACAAGCGCAAAAAAAATTAATCGGGATCCTGTTCGATCGCCTGCAGCAATTTTTCGGAAAGCTCCCGTGCTGCATTATAGCCGATCCGTTTCAATCGCTGGTTCATCGCAGCCACTTCAATCAATACCGCCAGGTTTCGTCCCGGCATGACGGGCAGCGTGATCATCGGCAGCTCGATGTCAAGAATCGGGGTCGTTTCATCGTCCAGTCCCAATCGGTCCACTTCCATTCCTTCTTGCCACATTTCCAGTTTGATGACAAATTCGATCTGTTTACGGGTACGGATCGCACCGGCACCAAACAGAGTCATCACGTTGATAATGCCCAATCCCCGAATTTCCAACAAATTGGTCAACAATTCCGGCGGTTCTCCCACCAGTATTTGATCTTCGATCCGCCGAATTTCCACCGCGTCATCCGCTACCAAGCGATGTCCGCGTTTAATCAATTCCAAGGCGGTTTCGCTTTTTCCGATGCCGGAGGAGCCCATCATCAAGATCCCGATGCCGTACACATCGACCAATACCCCATGCATCTGGGTTTGCGGCGCCAGTTTCAGATCGAGAAAGCGTTGAATTCGTCCCGCCAGTTTGGTCGTATTCAGTTTTCCGTGCAGAATCGGCACCTTGTGTTCATTAGCCGCTTCCAGCAACACGTCCGGGATCGTCAAATCTCTGGCCACCACGATACAGGGCGTCTGCGGAAATTGGCAGAGAATATCGGCACGCGCCTTCTGATCGTACTCATGCATCGAATTGAAAAACGTCAATTCGGTTTTGCCCAAGAGCTGCACCCGTTCCGCCGGATGATAAATGAAGAATCCAGCCAGCGCCAATCCCGGACGATTCATGTCACTGACCGTGATCTCACGGGTAATGTCGGCTCCCGGGTTGGCCAATGTCAGATCAAATTCTTTCATTAAATCCTTTGTCTGAATCAAGTTCTTGCACCCCGCCCGTCTTTAGATAAATAAAGAAAACTTCCGTGCGTCTAGCATACCCTAAGGTTCTGCCGTACGGAAGTCTTGTTTTCCAATTAAACCGGATTAATAAATCGCGGTTTCCGTATCCTTTTCAAAAATGTGGGACTTATTCATGTCGATGGCCAAGGCGATGCTGTTGCCCGCCTTGATGTCGGAACGCGCATCCACCCGCGCCGTCATCGTTTGACCATTGATGTTCAGATAGAGATATTCTTCCGATCCGAGCATTTCCACGACTTCCACTTCCGCTTGAAACGCGGCATTCGCGTAAGTTTCCAGATACATCGGTTCATCGTGGATATTTTCCGGACGAATGCCGAAGACGACTTCTTTGCCCATGACCCCCTTATCACGCAATAATCCGTAGCGACCTTCCGGAATCAACAGGTTGATGCCCGGCGCCCGAAAATAAACGCTGCCCCCCTCTTCCGCCAATTTCCCCTGCAGGAAATTCATTGCCGGCGAACCGATAAACGAAGCGACAAACACGTTGATCGGGTGGTTGTACAATTCGCTTGGAGTTCCGACTTGCTGAATGACTCCGTCTTTCATGACGACAATCCGGTCTCCCATGGTCATTGCTTCCGTTTGATCGTGGGTTACATAAATGACGGTTGTTTTCAGGCGTTTATGCAGCTTCAGGATTTCCGTTCTCATCTGAACCCGTAATTTGGCATCCAGATTGGACAGCGGTTCGTCCATCAGGAAGACTTGCGGTTCCCGCACAATGGCGCGTCCCAATGCCACCCGCTGACGCTGACCGCCCGACAGGGCTTTCGGTTTCCGATCCAGCAGATGTTCGATATCGAGAATTTTTGCCGCTTCCCGTACGAGACGATCGATTTCCGCTTTCGGAACCTTCCGGAGTTTCAATCCGAAGGAAATATTATCATACACATTCATATGCGGATAGAGCGCATAGTTTTGAAACACCATGGCAATGTCCCGATCTTTCGGGTGCACATCGTTGACCAGACGATCACCGATCCATAATTCTCCGTCCGAAATTTCTTCCAAACCGGCAATCATCCGCAGGGTGGTCGATTTTCCGCAGCCCGACGGACCCACCAGCACGAGAAATTCCTGATCTTTTATATCCAGGTCAAAATCTTTGACGGCTGCCACATCGCCCTGGTAACGCTTGTACACATGCTTCAGCTGAACGCGTGCCATTGTTTGTCCCTCCTTGAACGTTGTACTTATACTATAAAAAGAAAACGGGCATTCCGGCTATTGGACGCTCCGCATGAAAAATCACTCTTGTTTTCGTACACTTTGACCCTGGCGCAGCATAAGCGCCGTCCATAACACCAGCAAATCCTGAAACTTGCGAATATCGAGGCCGGTCAGTTCATGAATTTTATCGAGGCGATACAGCAGGGTGTTGCGATGAATGTACAGAGCCCTCGACGTTTCTGCAATATTTTGCCCCGAATTGGCAAACGTCTGGATCGTCTCCCGTAATTCCTGAGTCAGAGCCCGCTCCCGTTCCATTGGCAATACTTCCTGCAGAAACGAGTCTCTCGCTGCTCTTTCCACTCCATACAGCAAATGGGCATATCCCAGGTTGTCATACTGAAAGATCCGTTGCCTCGGCAAAAACGAGCTCCCCGCCTGCAATGCGACCTCCGCTTCCCTGCGGGCTCCCGGCAAGTCTTCCACTCGCAATACTGGCCGGCTGATCCCCAAACGCACCTCGATATAGAGTTCAGCCGATAACGTATCCAGCCATTGGGCAGCCGCTTGCCTTAATTTGTCTGCCGGTTCCCGCTGCCATAGGACATGCATCCAAACTTGCCGAGAGTGTTCCTTTGTCAGAAAGTCGGGGTGCCGGTCTGACAACATCTCCTCCAATAATCGGACTGTCGCATCCAATTCACCCCTGTTCATTTCCAAAACGGCAATCACGGAAGGAAGCGGGATCTCCCACTTGCGGTCTCTGACTTCCTGGCTCCACGCTCCCGCATCCGGCCATTTGTTATGCACCAAGTCGCGAAACCATCGATTTGCGCCCTGCGACCGGGACAGCCTTTCCTTTTCCGCCAGCAACCGGATCAATTCGACCGTTTCATGGGCCATTTCCCGTTTGTCAACGACCAGGTACTCACCGTTGTCCAACGGGAGCCATTCTTCTTCCTGCAAAAAGGGGCCTGTCCGCTCCCGGGATCCAGACCCTTTTTCCACCCGTACATGTTTCCCGACAATCTGCTGAAGTTCAGCCAGCCACTCCATATTCAGCCTCCATTCAGCTGCAGATTTCCGTCCCGAATCACGTCCTGGGATGATCAGGATTCGACGTTCAACACGAATCGCCGCAGCGCTTCCGCCACACCGTCCTGTTCATGATGACCGGTCACATAATCCGCCTTCTGGCGAATCGCTTCCGGCGCATTTGCCATCGCAATGCCCAGTCCCGCATATTCCAGCATGTCAATATCGTTATAACTGTCGCCAATCGCAATCACATTCTCACGGGTGATTCCCATACGGCGAACCACATGATCGAGAGCTTGCCCCTTGGTTGCTTCCGGGTGGGTCACTTCCAGAAAGTAGGGCTTTGATTTGAACACATTCGCCCGATTGCCCAACGCTTCCTGCACCCTC
Organism: Bacillota bacterium; assembly: GCA_020059765.1. GTDB lineage: Bacteria > Bacillota > Bacilli > Tumebacillales > Effusibacillaceae > Effusibacillus. The sequence goes on along the minus strand of JAGVBM010000333.1, from coordinate 7,669 downwards.
GGTGCCAAACGGTCCAAGAATTCCGGCTCACCCGCATACAACAGTTTCGGCACTCCCTCCGCCGCCACATCCATCAGGTCCCGGACATGATACGGAACTCGTGACAGTCTTGTGTATGCATCCGCGTGTTCATTCGCCTCTTGGGCATACAATCGGTCTTGGGAATAGGCCTGCATGTGAACTCCATGCTCCCTGCCGATGCGAATCGCGGCAAAGGCCGCTTGCGGATCGAGCAATTTCTCATATAAGACTTCTCCGCTCACGGAGGTCTTGACCAACGCTCCTTGGTAGGTAATCAGCGGAACGTCCAGTTCAAGCTGCTTTGCGAAAGGAAGTGCCGACGCATACATCCTGCCGGTGGCAATCATCACGGTTATCCCCAGTTCGATTGCTTGCCGGATCGCACTTATATTCCCCTCGGAAATCGACAGATCCTGGCGCAGCAGCGTATCATCCAAATCAATTGCCACCAACTTGTATGCCGTTTTCGAAAGAGTCGTGTTCACCTTAGCCATGCTGTTTCACCCACTTCACTGTCTGTTTCAGTCCCTCATAAAATACGGTCTGTGGTTTCCATCCCAAGACTTGGGCGGCTTTGTCGTTTTGCAGCGTGGAGTGCTGAATATCGCCGGGACGGGGCGGACCGAAGCGGGGCTGCTCATGTTCATTCAGGACATCATCGAGAGTTGCGAACAATTCACGCAGGTTCACCGCCGTTTCGGTTGAAATGTTGAGGATTTCACCGTCCCCCTGTGTAAGAGCCAACAGGTTGGCGCGGGCCACATCCTCCACATACACATAATCCCGCGTGTCATATCCGTCGCCAAAGATTGTGGGGATTCGTCCTTTGCACCGGGCATCGGTAAAAATCGCGATCACGCCGCTCTCACCTTTGACCGATTGGCGGGGGCCGTACACATTTCCGTAGCGCAAGATCGTATAGCGGATACCGTGCAGTTCATGATAGATCCGCAAATATTCCTCGGCCGATTTTTTCGTGATCCCGTAGGGAGACAACGGGGTCAAAGGATGGTCTTCCGGAATCGGCAGCGTTTGCGGGGTTCCGTAAACGGCCGCCGAGGAAGCAAACACAACCTTTCCCACCTGATGCTTGCGGCATGCTTCCAACACCGACAGCATTCCCTGCAAATTGACGTGCAGGTCACGGATCGGATCTTCAATCGAATGGGGAACGCTGACCTGCGCCGCATGATGAATCACCGCATCAAACCGTTCTGCGGCAAACAGATCGTCCAGATTAGCTGCTACATCCTGTATGACAAGCCGAACATCGTTCGGCAGGTTATTCCGGTCACCGGTGGACAAGTCATCCAATACGACCACCTGATGCTGATTTGCGATCAACTGTTCAACAATGTGGGATCCGATAAATCCCGCCCCGCCTGTTACAAGCAGTTTCAAAACCATTTCCCCCCGCCAATCCAAATTGCTTCCGTGAACCTAAATATATCGAACTTGACCGAAAATGAAAAGACAGACAAGCTCAGTCTTTCTTTGCAAACAGGTTCAAGACGGCGGACACAATCGCCAGTACGATCGCTCCAAAAAAAGCGGTCAGAAACCCTCTCACCTGGAATCCGGGCGTCAACAGATCGACCACTTTCAGCATCAATGCATTCACCAGCAGCCCCAAAATGCCAAGTGTCAAAATATTGACCGGCAGCGTTAAAATTTTGATCACCGGCTTTAACGTGACATTCACAACACCTAAAATCAGGCCCGCCCATAAGGCGGCTAAAATACCGTCCGTTCCTCTTGCGAACGAAATCCCGTCAAACAACCAGGCAACAATCATCAGCGCCAAAGCGTTCGCAATAATTCGAGCAATCAGTCCCATGGAGGATCCCCCTCTCTGCTAGTATTCGTTTGGAATGATCAAAACCAGAATCAGATACACCAGAATACCGGGGAAAGCCACTGTCATCATCGACAACAGGACGTACAACACACGTACAATTGTTGGATCTACATTGAAGTAATCCGCTATTCCGCCGCAAACACCGGCGATCATGCGGGAGTTGCGCGAACGCACGATTTTTTTCATGTCCGATAACTCCTTTCGCCTGTTTCCGTTCTCCCTTTTCGTTGCTTACTCCTCATTTTATTCTATCATGTTGTGTCTCCCATTTCCGTTCATTCTGGTATGGGAAAGAGGAACTGATGGATCAGCTCCCCTCTTCTTTTGCAATATAAGGCAGGCTGAATGGTTACGATACGGCGGTGTCAGCAGTCTCTTTATTCTTGCCTTTTCCTTTCACCCTGTTGGCGGCTGCCCGTTTCTTGTCCCGTTCCAGAATCGGTCCGAGGAATTGCCCCGTATATGACGCTTCAACCTTGGCAACCTGTTCGGGCGTACCGGTCGCGACTACCGTGCCACCCTGATCTCCGCCTTCCGGTCCCAGATCCACAATATAATCTGCCGTTTTGATTACATCGAGATTATGCTCGATCACCAGCACGGTATCGCCCGCTTCCACCAACCTCTGCAGGACTTCCAGCAACCGTTCGATGTCGGCAACATGCAATCCGGTCGTTGGTTCATCCAGGATGTACATCGTTCGTCCGTTACTGCGCCGATGCAGCTCAGACGCCAGCTTGACGCGTTGGGCTTCGCCGCCTGACAGAGTCGTCGCTGGCTGCCCCAACCGCATGTAACCAAGCCCCACATCAAACAACGTTTGCATTTTCCGTTGAATGCGCGGCACATTTTTGAAAAACCCCAAAGCGTCCTCGACCGTCATGTCCAACACGTCGGAAATACTCTTCCCCTTGTATTTCACTTCCAGGGTTTCCCGATTGTACCGCAGCCCTTTACAGACTTCACAGGGAACATAAACATCGGGAAGGAAGTGCATTTCAATCTTGATGATTCCATCCCCGTGGCAGGCCTCGCAGCGTCCGCCCTTGACATTAAAGGAAAACCGGCCTTTTTTGTAACCGCGAATCTTTGCCTCGTTGGTCGTGGCAAACACATCCCGAATATCGTCAAATACACCCGTATACGTAGCCGGATTGGAACGGGGAGTTCGGCCAATCGGCGACTGGTCGATGTCGACCACTTTGTCCAGATGCTCCAGTCCCTTGATCTGCTTGTGAGCTCCCGGTTTGCTTTTGGCTCCGTTCAAATGTTGGGCCAATGCTTTATGCAGGATTTCATTGATCAGTGTCGACTTGCCAGATCCGGATACTCCGGTCACGGCGGTAAACACGCCCAACGGAAACTTCACCGTGAGATTCTTCAAATTGTTTTCTTTTGCCCCGATTATTTCCACCCATTTGCCGTTCGGTTTACGCCGTTTCTCAGGAACCGGAATCAGCTTTGCACCCGACAAATATTGTCCGGTCAATGAGTTTGCGTCCTGCATGATCTCTTTCGGGGTGCCTTGCGCCACCACTTGTCCGCCGTGAACGCCGGCTCCCGGACCAATATCGATAATATAATCGGCCGTCATCATCGTATCTTCGTCATGTTCAACCACAATCAACGTGTTCCCAAGATCCCGCATATGCTCCAAGGTACGGATCAGCCGTACGTTGTCCCGCTGATGCAGCCCGATAGAGGGTTCATCCAGTACATACAACACCCCGGTCAGCGCCGAACCGATTTGCGTAGCCAGCCGGATCCGCTGCGCTTCGCCGCCCGACAGCGTTCCCGCTGCGCGGCTCAAAGACAAATAGTCCAGACCGACATTGCGCAGAAATCCGAGCCGGGATTTAATCTCTTTCAGGATCAGGCGGGCAATCGTCATTTCTTTTTCACTTAACTGCAAGTTCTCAAAATAATCCAAAGCCTCATTGACCGACAGACGGGTAACTTGCGAAATATTCCTTTCATGAATCCGCACCGCGAGCACTTCCGGCTTCAAACGGTCACCGTTGCAAGCGGGACAAGGTTTGGCACTCATGTACTCCTCAATAAATTCCCGCACGTAATCGGAAGCCGTTTCCCGATACCGCCGCTCCAGATTCGGGATGAGTCCTTCATAAACCACTTCCGCCGCTTTCGACTGGCCAAAATCGTTTTCATAATGAAAACGAATCTTTTCCCCAGGAGAACCGTACAACAGCAGGTTCAACTTTTCCTGCGGAATCTCTTTCACCGCCACGTTCATCTTGATTCCGAAATGTTTGCAGGCTGACTCCAATAATTGCGGATAATAGTTGGAAGCTGTTCCTGCCCAAGGGGCTAACGCCCCTTCGTTTAATGATTTGCCGCGATCCGGAATGATCAGGTCCCGATCCACTTCCATATTGGTCCCCAAACCCGAACAGGTTTCACATGCTCCATACGGAGAATTGAAGGAAAACATGCGCGGGCTCATTTCAGCCACGGAAAATCCGCATTCCGGGCAAGCCAAATTTTGCGAGAACACCAAATCTTCCCCGTCAATCACACCGACGGTAACTGTCCCGCCTGTCAGGTTTAAAGCGGTTTCCAAGGAATCTGCCAGACGTGTCGCCACATCGTCTTTGACGACAATGCGGTCCACCACAACTTCGATCGTATGCTTTTTGTTCTTCTCCAACACAATTTGTTCCGATAGGTCACGAATCTCCCCGTCCACGCGGACACGGACAAACCCTTGTTTTCTGATATCCTCAAACAATTTGCTGTACTCGCCCTTCCGTCCCCGTACGAGGGGAGCGAAAACCTGAATCTTCTTCCCCTCCGGCAGTTCCATCACCCGATCGACCATCTGCTGCACCGTTTGCGAGGAGATGGGAATATTGCATTGAGGGCAGAAAGGTTGTCCCACTCGCGCAAACAATAATCGCAAATAGTCATAGATCTCAGTTACCGTCCCCACTGTTGATCGCGGGTTGCGGCTTGTCGTTTTTTGATCGATGGATATTGCCGGCGACAAACCGTCAATCGAGTCCACATCGGGCTTATCCATCTGCCCCAAGAATTGACGTGCGTATGCTGACAAGGATTCAACATATCGGCGTTGGCCTTCCGCATAAATTGTGTCAAAGGCCAATGAGGATTTCCCCGATCCGCTGAGCCCGGTCAAGACGACCAGCTTGTCGCGGGGAATTTGTATGTCTATATTTTTCAGATTGTGGGCACGAGCCCCTTTTACAACGATATAATTTTGTGCCATACTGATCTCCTTTTCCGCACATTTCTACATTTCCCGGGAAATTCGTCGAACTAGGCTGTTGTCCTGTCGATTTTCCGCTCCGGGTTATTCGACATCCGTTCGCTCAATCCGGCTCCTTCGGATGATGTCAGTCAGGAAGCCGACAATTCGAGAATAATATCCCGCAATTCTGCAGCTCTCTCAAACTGCAACGCTTTTGCCGCTTCCTTCATTTCTTTTTCCAACGTCTTGATCAACTGCTCCCGATCTTTCTTCGACATTTTATCCATATTTTCTTTGATCGAATACTCGGTCTTGCTCTCAGCCGCTTTGGTTGCCTCGATCACATCACGAACCGCTTTGCGTATCGTTTGCGGTGTAATTCCGTGTTCCCTGTTGTACGCTTCCTGAATCGCCCGTCGACGATTTGTTTCATCAATCGCAATCCGCATCGATTTTGTGAGTGCATCCGCATACATGATCACGCGGCCTTCCGCATTTCGCGCCGCCCGTCCGATTGTCTGGATCAACGAACGCTCGGCCCGCAGGAATCCTTCCTTGTCCGCATCGAGAATGGCAACCAGCGATACTTCCGGCAGGTCAAGACCTTCCCGCAGCAGATTAATCCCAATCAGCACGTCGAACACACCCAGCCGCAGATCCCGCAGAATCATCATTCGCTCCAACGTTTTGATATCCGAATGCAAATACCTGACTTTGATCCCCAGTTCTTTTAGATAATCGGTCAGGTCTTCCGCCATTTTCTTGGTCAACGTCGTCACCAGGACACGTTCGTCCCGTTTGATCCGCTTGTTGATTTCCCCGACCAGATCGTCAATTTGTCCTTTGATCGGGCGCACGTCAATTTGCGGATCGACCAATCCTGTCGGACGAATGATCTGTTCCACCGTTTGCTCCGCATGTTCCAACTCATAGGGACCCGGCGTGGCGGATACATAGATCACATCGTTCTTCCGCTGTTCAAATTCCTCAAACTTCAAGGGGCGATTGTCGGCTGCCGACGGCAAACGGAAGCCGTGTTCAATCAGCGTCAGCTTGCGGCTCCGGTCACCGTTGTACATCCCGCCGATTTGCGGTACGCCTACATGGGACTCGTCAATGATCAACAAATAATCTTTCGGAAAGTAATCGAGCAGCGTGTGGGGTGCCGATTCTGGCGGACGGCCTTCCAAATGGCGGGAGTAGTTTTCAATCCCGGAACAAAATCCGATTTCCACCATCATTTCCAAATCATAGTTGGTTCGCTGTTCCAGCCTTTGGGCTTCCAAAAGCTTGCCGCCGTCCCGCAATTCGCTTAATCGCACCTCCAGTTCCTGTTTGATGCTCTCAATGGCCATCTTCATTTTATCGCCCGATGTCACGAAGTGAGAGGCCGGAAAGATCGCGATATGCTGACGAGCGCCAACAATCTCGCCCGTGACTACGTCAATTTCCGTGATCCTGTCAATTTCGTCGCCAAACAATTCGACCCGGAACGCCCTTTCACTGCGGGAGGCGGGGAAAATTTCAATCACATCTCCGCGTACGCGAAACGTTCCCCGGATGAAATTGATGTCATTTCGCTCATACTGCATTTCGACAAGCTTTCGCAGAATGTCGTTTCGCGGTTTTTCCATCCCTGCGCGAAGCGACAATACATGGGCCGCATATTCGACAGGATTACCCAAACCGTAAATCGACGATACGGACCCGACCACAATCACATCATTGCGCTCCAGCAGAGAACTGGTCGCCGAATGCCGGAGCTTGTCGATTTCATCGTTGATCTTTGCGTCTTTCTCTATATACGTGTCGGAAGACGGAATATACGCTTCCGGTTGGTAGTAATCGTAGTAGGATACGAAAAATTCGACTGCGTTATCAGGGAAGAATTCTTTGAATTCGGCTGCCAATTGTGCAGCCAGTGTTTTATTGGGAGCCAAAATCAGGGTAGGCTTGTTGATTTTCGCAATGACATTGGCCATGGTAAAGGTTTTTCCCGAGCCGGTCACCCCCAGCAAGATTTGCTGCCTGCGGCCGGACTGTATTCCTTCCACCAGCTCTTCGATTGCTTTCGGTTGATCCCCGCGCGGTGCATAATCGGATTTCAGTTGAAATACCCCTTGCTTTTCCGTCATCTCTCCCACCCTTTCCATACCCCCCATTATACAAAATCCAAACAAAGAAGATAACATAATATTTTTATTCGTTAACTCGCCTCACGGTAAATCCATTCCCCGTTCCGCAAAATCCGAACTCCTGTTCTATTGTACCGGAGATGGAAAAGAAATGCCAGTGCTTAAAAAAAGAATTGCCGTTCGGCAGGCAACCAAGTGCACCCACTCGTTCGGCAATCTGTGTTTCCTTTGTATGCAAACTATCCATTGCAGGCAATCCATCCATTCAACGTTGCAGCGGGTACCGGCTTCTTATTTCCTCAGTTGAGCGGATTCCGCAGGATGATGACATTAACGCGCCGATTCGCTGCACGTCCCTCTGCCGTATCATTGGAAGCCACCGGGGCATATTCCCCATAGCCGGTCGCCGACATCCGTTCCGGCTGG
>JAGVBM010000093.1 GCA_020059765.1 Bacillota bacterium | reverse complement strand
TTATTCCGACGGCACGTCGATCAGCGATCCGGCCAGCGGAGGCAGCAGTTCAACGACTCTCAAAATCTCGGAAGTCTATTACGATACAACCGGTGACGATACGGTCGAAGAATTTGTCGAAATCTACAATCCGTCTGCCTCTGTTGTGGATGCAAGCGGGTATACCTTGTCTGACAACGCAGGGACATTTACACTGCCTGCAGGCACCTCCATTCCAGTGGGACAGTTTATCACCGTGGCTCGGAATGCAACGGGATTCAACAATCTGTTCGGATTTTCCCCGACGGTTTCCGGCATGACTTTGTCCTTGGCGAACACGGGCGATCAGGTTCGGCTGAAAGACAATACGGGAAAAGAATTGGATTTTGTCGCCTATGAGAACTATGTAACCGGCTGGAGCATTACGGCCGCAACAGGCAAAAGCATTTTCCGGCCGGATCCGTCTGTGGACACGGACAGCAGCAATGACTGGAGTACAGGGACTCCGAGTCCCATGAACTGATTCTGTCGGGAATTGAAAAACTGTTGAGACGGATTCGGATTCGTCTCAACAGCTTTCTTTTGTACTGCGTGCACAATGTAAAGACATAAAGTGAAGACATAATCAAGGCAACAAATATACGGGTTTGGTGGTATTCGTAAGTTTCACGATTTGATAGGGATAGGTGATCACTTGCGCCACCGGTTCCCCGGGTTCGGGTGAATTCAAACGAGCCTGCACATACAAGGCGTTTTGCGTCTCGCGGATGCTGTCAATGGTCACGGAATAGCCGGCAGACGGCTGCTCTCCGGCGGCGACCATGAGATAGCGCACTTGTCCGTCAGTCACAGAGTACAGACCGAACGTGCTTTTGTTCTTCTCAGCCATGGCCTTCGCAGGTTCCGGCAACGGAGAATTCATATGTTCAAAGGAGGAAGGACGCGACATTTGCGGCATGCGCATCAGGACGCGACTCAGCACCAAAGCTGCTTGTCCCCGGGTCAACGGTTCGTTCGGCAGAAATTGCTCGCCATTGCCGAGCATGATCCCCGTATGGTAGACATAGCTCATGGACGATGCGAACGGACTTTGTTCGTCGTAATCGGAAAAAGACGGCTTGCTGTTGGCGATGCCAGTGTTGAAGCTCGTCAATTCCTCCACACGTTTGGCGGCTTGCCCGCGGGTGACCGGTTCCGTCGGGATCGTCTGCACATCTTCTCGCAGAGGAATTTCTTGCCCCGTTACTTTCAGAAGCAAATTGACAAATTCGCTCTGAGGGATCGGTTCATCCGGATGGTGACCGGGTATCGGGTTCCAAATCCCGCTTCGCCAAAGAGTTACGGCGGCATCCAAACTGTAGTGGGAATTCCAGTAGATCCAGGCAGCATCCGTTTGCAGTTCCGACGGAACCGGCGGGAAGGGGATTTTGTCAGCCGGTTGGGCCGCACCGGCAGTGCCGGACAGCCAGAACGACAAGCAAACTGCGAGCGTCAATACGCGACTGGGTTTCATCGCAACACCTCCATTCAATAGACAGAGGGAAACAGGAAAAAGTTACAAATTCATAATTCCTTTTTGTGACCTAAACCTCTATACTGAAGATGACAGAAGGCAAAGGTGTCTGTAATTTCCTCCGCCCGATACAGGAAAGGAGGGTGCCATGCTTAATATTACAGGGTGGGCTGAAGAAGAATTGAAACATACGCTCAAAGAATTGGCCGATCTCAAATTTGCGCTGGATGCTTCCTCGATTGTGGCGATTACGGACAGGAGAGGGATCATCAAATTCGTCAACGAGAAGTTCTGCGAGATTTCCCAATACACGACTGAAGAATTGTTAGGGCAAGACCACCGAATCATCAATTCCGGGTATCATCCACCCGATTTTTTCAAGATGATGTGGAAAACGATCAGCAAAGGCGAAATTTGGCGTGGGGAAATCCGGAACCAGGCAAAAGACGGCACATTCTATTGGGTGGATACGACGATTGTTCCATTTCTCGACGATGAGGGGAAGCCGTATCAATACGTTTCCATCCGATCGGACATTACCAAGCGCAAGCAGGCGGAAGAAGACCTGAAAATGACCATGAAACAATTGGCGGACCTGAAGTACGCGATTGAAGAATCCTCGATTGTCGCGATTACGGACCGCCAGGGAACGATTCAATACGTGAACGACAGATTTTGCATGATTTCCAAATACAGCCGGGAAGAACTGATTGGGCAGGATCATCGCATCATCAATTCGGGTCAGCATTCGAAAGAGTTTTTCAGGGATCTATGGAAAACCATCGGGCAGGGCAAAGTATGGAAAGGCGAAATCCAAAACCGGGCGAAGGATGGGGCCTATTACTGGGTGGATACGATCATCGTCCCGTTTTTGAACGAGCAGGGGAAGCCTTATCAATACGTGTCGATTCGCTCCGATATTACCGAACGAAAAATGAGCGAAGAATTGTTGCGAAACTCGGAACGTTTGACGATTGTCAGCCAATTGGCGGCAGGTGTGGCCCACGAAATCCGCAACCCGTTAACCGCACTGAAACGGATCGTGCGCATGCTCGGCGGCAAAAACAATCTGTACGACGCGACCGAGTATTTTCCCTTAATTCTTTCCGAACTTGACCGGATTGAGTTTATCATGAACGAGTATCTGATGCTCGCCAAACCGCAGGTTGTGAAATTTGCAGAAAAACGGGTGTCGTACATGCTGGAAAGCATTGTGAAGCTGTTAACCGTTCATGCGTCGATGAACAGCATCCGTGTCGTGACGGAGTTGGATCCCGATCTGACGATTATCAACTGTGACGAAAATCAGCTTAAACAGGTCTTCATCAACTTGATTAAAAATGCATTTGAAGCGATGCCAAACGGGGGAAAATTGTTGATTCAAGCACAGCAGCCCGATCCCGATCATATCCTTGTCCGATTCGTGGATGAGGGCGTGGGGATACCGGAAGAGGTTTTGGCTAAACTTGGGGAACCTTTCTTTACCACAAAAGAAAAAGGGACCGGATTAGGATTAATGGTCAGTTTCAGGATTGTTGAATCCCATCACGGTACCCTGACGTTCAAAAGCCAATCGGGTCAGGGAACGACTGCCGAAATCCTGCTGCCGGTCGCAAATAGGTGAATTCCAGATTACCTGTACTAAGTATAAGGTTTGAATGATTTTTCTTATATCGGGGAATTCCCTGATCTTCGGACGGGGAATTCCCTGATTTGTCTGCGGGAATCTTTTTTGTGATACGATAGTAAGGCTGGATAAGGACATAGCCAACACGTCTTGAGGTGACATTATGCTGAAACGTCTGATTCCCTCTCTCTACGTGCAGTCGATTTTTCATATTGATTTGGATGCGCTGCGGGCACAAGGAGTCAAAGGAATCATTACCGATTTGGACAACACGCTGGTGTCGTGGGATTCTCCGTATGCGACCCCGAAACTGACGAGTTGGTTGGATGACGTACGGGACAGGGGATTTAAGGTCTGCATCGTCTCCAACAACAAGCAGGTGCGTGTGGAGGAGTTTGCCAGGCCGCTGCAGCTGCCCTCCATTTACGAAGCGCGCAAGCCCATCCGCAAATCGTTTCGACGGGCTCTGGAGATTCTCGGAACCAAGCCGCAGGAAACGGTGGTGGTCGGCGATCAGATCTTTACCGACGTGATGGGCGGCAATCGGATGGGGCTGTATACGATTCTCGTCGTTCCGGTGGCAACAAAAGAGTGGGTCGGAACGAAGGTGCTGCGCGCCGTGGAACGAATTGTACTGGGCAGACTCCGCAAGCGTGGGATGATCCCATGGGAGGATTGAGACAAATGGAAAAAGCAGTAAAAATCTGCGCGGGATGCGGGATCCCGCTGCAAACGGACCAACCGGACCAACCCGGCTATGTGCCGACGGCAACTTTGCAGAAAGAACAGCCGGTTTGCCGCCGTTGCTACCGGATCACCCATTACAACGAAGTTGCGCCGGTGGCGATACATCACGATGAGTTCGTGCGAATCGTCAGCGGAATCGGGAGAAAAAAAGCGCTTGTTGTAAACATGGTGGACCTGTTTGACTTCTCCGGTTCCTGGATCGATAACTTGCGACGCTATGTCGGCGGCAATCCGGTTCTGCTTGTCGCCAACAAAGTGGACTTGCTTCCCCGCCAATCCAATCTGGAAAGAGTGGAGCATTGGCTGCGGAAAGAAGTTGAAAAGAAGGGAATTCAACTTGAGCGGGTGATTCTCGTATCCGCCCGCAAAGGAATCAATGTGGAGCAGGTGAAAGCGTTCATTGAAAAGTATGCCGACGAACGGGATGTATATGTCGTAGGTACCGCCAATACAGGAAAATCCACCTTGATCAACCGGTTGATCCGCATGTTTGGCGACACGGAAGAAGTGGAACTGACCACCTCCCGCTTTCCCGGCACTACGTTGTCCACCGTAGAATTGAACATTCCGCATTACAAGCATCGAATCATTGATACCCCGGGAATCATGACAACCCATCGACTGACCGATCTTGTGTGTCCTCATTGTTTGAAACTGATTACGCCGGATCACACCATCGACCCGAAGGTGTATCAATTGAACAGCGGACAGACATTGTTTGCCGGCGGACTTGCCCGATTTGATTTTGTGGCGGGGGAACGGCAGTCCTTCGTTCTGTATTTTGCCAATCAGTTGGAGATTCACCGTACGAAACTGGAGAATGCTGATGCGCTGTATGAGAAGCATGTCGGAGGTTTGTTGGTGCCGCCATGCGGGGAATGCGGCGATTATCTGCGGGATTTGGTGACTCACCGTCTGACATTCCAAGAGGGTGGACCCTTGGACATTGTGATTTCCGGATTGGGTTGGTTGTCTGTCAGAGGCAGCGCGTGCGAGATCCGCGTCAAAGTTCCGCGCGGCGTGAATGTGTCGGTAAGACGTTCGATTCTATAAGCATGCCGCGTATCTTGTAAAAATCATGCAAAGTTTTGGCGAAATCCGTCATACCTTCCCCATTGTCCGCATACGGTTAAATTACAAGATTTACGGATAGGGGAGATGAGAATGACGAATCAGGTTCAGGTCCTGAAACGGCTGGTGAAACGCCGCATGGAACAGAGTCTGATGGGACGTTCGTTTCGCGTAGACGAATTGATCGACCATATGCGCCGTGAAGTGTCTGTCGTCAGAACGGAGGATCCATCGCTGAACGAGTACCATCTGCACGATATGACCTTGCTGTTTGGCGATCAGGAGATTATCCTGCAAATCGATTTTCGGAAATAAAGCTGCAAACACCTCTTGACGGGGGTGTTTTTCTGTGCGTGAAAGTTTGGTATAGTAGGGAAAGTAATGGAGGGATCTTGATGCAGTCCCGGGAACCGTTTACGTTAACCGGATTGTTCGGACATCCTGTCGGACATTCCCGTTCGCCTCACATGCACAATGCCGCTTTTTCGGCAAAAGGCGTTCCGTATCTGTACATGGCATTCGATATCCAACCGGATCAAATCGGGGCTGCAGTTGCCGGCATTCGCGCATTGGGAATGCGCGGAGTGAATGTAACCATTCCCTACAAGGTCGACGTCATTCCTTATCTCGACCGGATTACGCCGGAAGCGGAATTGATCGGTGCGGTCAATACGATTGTGAATGAAAACGGAGAATTAATCGGACATAATACGGATGGAAACGGATATGTCCGGTCTCTGCTGGAGGAAACGAACATTTCTTTGCCCGATGCCCATGTGTTGGTGCTTGGCGCCGGCGGCGCGGCGCGCGCCGTTGCCGTTGCGTTGGCCATGCGTGGCGCACAGTCGGTCATGGTGGCGAATCGCACAAGGGAAAAAGGCGATCAGTTGATCGAGAGCCTATCTTCAATATGCCCGGCCCGTTCGTTGTCGACCGACGAGATTCCTGACCTGATCGGGCTCGTTCAACTGGTGATCAACACTACATCCCTCGGGATGTATCCTTCCACGCAGGAAGTTCCGATTGACCCGGGACTGCTGCGGGAAGGCCAAGTCGTATCCGATCTGATCTACAATCCCCGAGAAACCCGTTTGTTGCGGGAAGCTAAACAGCGAGGCGCGATTGTGCACAGTGGTTTAGGCATGTTTATCTACCAAGGGGCGGAAGCGTTCTCTTTGTGGACAGGCCTGGAAGCCCCGGTGGAGGTTATGCGCAAAACCGTTGAAGAACTGCTTTAGAACATGACAGGAGGAATTTCATGCTGACCGGCAAACAAAAACGATATTTGCGATCACTCGCCCATCACCTGGACCCGATCCTGCAGGTCGGGAAGGGCGGCGTGTCTGACAATATGCTGGATCAGGTGTCGCTGGCACTGGAAGCGCGCGAACTGATCAAAGTTTCAATCCTCAACAACTGCGAGGATGATAAAGAGGAAGTGGCCGAACAATTGGCGGAAGGAACCGGTGCGCAACTCGTTCAGTTGATTGGCAAGACGGTCGTACTCTACAGGGAGTCGACGGAAAACAAACAGATCGAACTGCCGCGGATACGCTGAGAGAAAAGGGGAGAGCGGAAATGAAAATCGGCCTGTTCGGAGGGACCTTTGATCCGCTGCATATCGGCCACCTGGTAGCGGCCCGATTGGCAAAAGAGGCCATGCAGCTCGACCGGGTCATTTTCATTCCGGCCGGGATTCCCCCGCACAAAATCGGACAGGATATTACGCCGAGCGAGAAACGCTTGCAGATGGTGGTGCTGGCGGTTGGGTACGAACCCGATTTTGCCGTTTCCGATTGGGAAATTCTGCAGGAAGAACCGACGTATACGGTGGATACGCTGGAATTTTTCGCGTCTCAATTTCCTGATGAAGAGTTATACTTTATAATGGGTGCGGACATGCTCTGCGATTTGCCCAATTGGCAGGGACCGCAACGCATTCTGGAACTGGCGCGGATTGTCGGGATGAAGCGTCCGGGGTTTGTGTTGGACGAATGCCACGGGAAGCTGCTGGAATTGTTTGCGGACGCTGTCGACAGAATTCATTACGTAGAGATGCCCGGATTGGAGATTTCTTCGACTTGGCTGCGGGATCGCCTGCAGCAGAAGCGTTCGGTGGATTATCTGATCCCGGAGCGGGTCATTCGTTTTATCGAGGAGAATGGGTTGTATGACGGAAGAACAGATTCGTGAAAAAGTGAAAGCCGAACTGAGTCCGAAACGCTTCCGGCATGTGCAAGGGGTTGTGGAGACCGCCGACAAGCTGGCGCGGATTCATGGCGCCAATCCGGAACAGGCGCGGCTGGGGGCATGGATTCATGATTTTGCCAGAGAATGGCCGCAGGAAAAACTGCTGAACATGGCGAAAGATAATCATGTAGACGCCATATATTTTGAAATAAGTGAACTGTTGCACGGCCATATTGCGGCAGCCATTGCACCTCAGGAGTTCGGAATTCAAGCTGAAGATGTGCGAAATGCCGCTCGTTATCACACCTCGGGGCGCGTCGGCATGTCGCTTCTTGAGAAAGTGGTCTATCTTGCCGATGCGATTGAACCGGGACGCAAATATCCCGCCGTTGAGGAATTGCGAAGGGTGGCAGAAGAGGATCTCGACCTGGCTCTGGCGATGTCATTTGACCAGACGATCGAATATTTGATCCGGCGCCGACAACCAATCTTCCCGCTGACGGTCCTCGCTCGCAATGAGCTGTGGAAAAGCATTTGGGGGAGAAGGACGGGTCCGTTGAACCTCTTTTGACATATACTAAGCAGCAGGACCATTTTAAACATTTCCTAGGAGGCATGTGCATGGGTGAAAACATGGTGGAATTTGCAAAGATTGCGGCCGAGGCGGCAGCAGATAAGAAAGCGAGAGACATTGTAATACTCGACATTCGGGGATTATCAATTATCGCAGACTACTTCGTCTTATGCAGCGGAAATTCCACTACTCAGGTGCAAGCCATCGCGAAAGCGGTGAAGGAAAAGATGGACAAACGAGGACTCCGGATCCGGGGCATGGAAGGGTACGACGACGCCAAATGGGTATTGATCGATGGCGGCGATGTCGTCATTCACGTCTTCCGTCAGGAAGAACGGGAATTCTACAACCTGGAACGCGTCTGGAACGACGCGCGGGAACTCAGTATTGTGTGATCGGAAAAACAAGTGTACGTTTGACATAAACAATCTGTAACACTATGTGAAAGACTTGCCCGGATCCTTGGTGACCGGGCATTTGTTTCGTTCGATTCGCCGACGGAAACTGCGGAACGAAATGAGGGGGAAAAGCGTGGTAAAGAAAATCATGAGAAGAAAAAGAATCTGGTTCTTGATCCTGCTATTTGCTTTCCTCTATCTGAACAACAGTTCTTTGTTGGTCAAACCGTCCGCTCATCCTCCTTTGCTTCTTGCCCATCGTGGTCTTGCCCAAACTTTCCCCATGGAAGGAATCACGAATGAAACAAACACAGCCCGGCGGATCTATAAACCGGAACATCCCTACCTGGAAAATACGATTCCCTCCATGGAAGCAGCTTTTAAAGCTGGGGC
>JAGVBM010000363.1 GCA_020059765.1 Bacillota bacterium | reverse complement strand
GGGTCTATCCGGATGAGGAAGCCCGCGAGTTGAACGAGACGATTCGCAGTTATGTGGAGACCTATTTTCCCCAAGCCAGGGTGGAATACTTTACATGAAGGGGTGACAACAAATGGTTGACAACCAACCGGAACTGATTGAAGACACGATGCGGAAGGCAGAACGCACCGCTGATGAAAAAATCCTGTCCGCCATGGTGAAAACTGCGATTCGCAGCAATGTGGGAGAAGAGAAAGCCGATCAAACGGCCAGCCTGTCGGATGTCCTGGAAGAACGAGCCAAACGGGACAACCGGGAAGAGTAAGGTTCTTTCATTTTTCAAATAAAATTAATCATTGTGCCGGGTTTGATCTGATACTTGCTCAATAAACCGCATTAGTGCAGAATCATTACGATCAGCGGAACGATACACCAACCAAAGCTCATTCATGACCGGCTTGGGGGAGGTCCATAATTCCCTTAAGGAACCATCTGCCAACTCATTCTTTATTAAATAGTCAGGCAACACACTTACCCCCAGCCCTTTCAAGATAAGCGTTTTGATCACACGCAAATCGGGAACGACCTGATGTGAGGTGAACGCAGGCCGTTCGCCAAATGTCTCCATCCAAAATCGTCGGATGATCGGCAATTCATCGCTGTAACTGATCCATTTTTTTTGCTCCAACTCCCATTTAGCGGTTTGCTTATCCCCCCCGTCTATCGACAATTGTTCCTCTTTCGTTCCTGCCAATCGGAAAATCTCCGTGTCGAATCGAACAAATTGTAGGCCCGGTACAGACAAATGCTGGGTTGAAATCACAATGTCCAATCTGCTTTGCTTCAGCAAATCCAATAATTCTCTGCTTTGACCAAAGGTAACGAGCAAACGATGTTGCATTCCCTCAAGACGTTGAATGAATTGTTCATGGAAGTATTCGGTAGGGGTACCAAGACGAATAGTTAGAATGGCCGGTGATCCTTGGAATTCAGACGTTACCCGTTCCAACCGATCTACGGCCTGAACAATTTGCCCATAGATAGCTTTGCCGCGTTCCGTTGGCACCATATTTCGCGAGGTGCGTCGAAACAACGGTTCTCCCGCCTCCGCTTCGAGGGCAGCCAAATGCTGCGACAATGCCGGTTGCGTCATAAACCTTGTCGCGGCCGCTGCCGAAATGGAGCCCTCCCGGTAAATGGCGACTAACGATCGATACCATTCAAAATCAGCCATAAGTATTTTTATACCTCCATATAATTATTATAATTTGTATTATACTATACGGTGCCCTATACTGGAACCAACATAACCGGTTATGAAAACATAGTGAAAGGGTGATTCTTTCGATGTCCATTAAAAGTGTGTTGATCGTTATCACAAGTCATGAAGAAATCGATCAAGACCATAAGACCGGTTTATGGTTTTCCGAATTCGCGGAGCCTTATGAAGCATTCTTGGCCGAAGGGTACCGGGTGACGACAGCCAGCATCAAAGGCGGTAAAGCACCAATTGACCCGCGCAGTCTAGACCCGCAAACCGAAACAAAATGGCCAAAAGCGCTCCAGCAACTTGAACAAACGATTCCGCTGAAGGATTTAACTGACGATGGCTTCGACGCTATTTTCCTTCCCGGTGGTCACGGCACCATGTTTGACCTGCCGAATAACGAGATGCTTCAATCGATCATTCGTGCTTTTGCAGAAAGCGGCCGTGTGGTTGCCGCCGTATGCCATGGGCCAGCCGGCTTGGCAGGAGTAAGGTTGTCAAATGGCGAGCCGCTCATTAAGGGGAAACGGGTAACAGCTTTTACGAATGACGAAGAACGTGCGGCACGCTTCGACAACCTAATGCCGTTTATGCTGGAAGACCGCGTGCGCGGGCTCGGAGCAACCTTTGTCGCTGCGCCGCTATGGTCCGACCACATTGAGGTGGACGGCAACTTGATTACCGGGCAAAACCCACAGTCAAGTTTAAGTACGGCGAAAGAGGTCATTCGGGCGCTCCAAACTCATAACGGCTCCTTATAATCAATTCAGGCCATTGATAAAATTATTTCGCCGCCCCGTAACACACGGAGGCGGCGAAATAACTTACAAGTCACGAAGCAGGAATCAGCCTTGCGATTGGGCGGGCGCCCCCTGCAGCAATAATGTCTTGCCGACCCGTGTTCGGTAGAATCCCCGCTCCAACAAGGCGAAAATTGAACCGGCCGTCCAATACAACCCCAGTGCGATCGGAGCTTTCCACAAGAAAAACAAGGATACGGGGACGATCAAAAGCATCGGCAGCAATCGTTGCCCCATCGGCGCTGCTGCAGTCAGATCGCCGGCTAACGGGATCATCGCATTGAGAAAAGTCAGCAGCGTGGAGAAGATCGGGACGATATGCCAAGGATCCGCCTGGGCCAATGTGACCACCCAGGGAAGCAGGACGGAATACATGGTCGATCCATGGGACAGAAACAGTCCGTACATCGCCATGAAAATCGGCATCTGCAGAAGCGCGGTCGTAAACATCGACATCGGCTTGACATTGTATTTCTGATACAACTTGATCGTTTCTTGCAGGAGACGATCCCGATCTTCCGTATACCGCTCCCGGATCGTTTTCAATTCCGGCTGGATTTTCGATTGCAAAACGTATTGCCGCGCAGTCCGCAAATTCAGCGGAAACAACAGCAGACGGACAAACAGGGTCATGAACAGAACCGCCAAACCCCAATCCTGCACCGCTTGAAAAATGAGAGTGAGAATGGAGGCCATAACGGATGTGACTGGCTGCAGCCATGAATACATAAGAACATCCTCCTTAATGTAGGTTGCAGATCATGAGTCATCAAGGAGTCGGGTGACGGTTCGTCCGATGCGGAACTATTGTCCTTGCGAGGCATTTTGCGGCGAACCCGAAATTGGCGGCGCCTATCCGGCAGGATCCATTGTTGATCTTGCAGCAGGGCCTCATCCGGAAGATTGAATTGCAAAGCGGCCGGTATCGGGTGCCGCTGTATGTGAAGCAACACGTAGCCTGACAACGAGACTGCAATTCCGAGGGTTACCCAGAACCACGTCAGATCCAAAGGCATTTCCATCCGTTACACCTCCCTTTCAGCGGACGATTCAGTATGAGTTCAGATTTGGTTTTACAGCAATCCTTCCCGTTCGATCTTTTCAACGACGATTTGCAGCGCCATCGCTTTGTCATGCACCTCGCTGCTGCCGTAAATAACGAGCTTTTCGTCCTCACCTTTCGGGATTCCGATAGCATAAAATGTGCCGGATATCGTTTCAAACAGTTCGATCTGGAACTGCCCCTTTTCACTGCTGTATTCAAACCATTCTTTCTTAACCAGTTCAGCCCCTTCGGGCAGTTCGATGCTGTGCCAGGTTTTCGTCTCCGACATGTGAATGACCCGTCCTTTCGCAGTTGGTTCCCTCTTATTCTAACACTTTTGGTACAATGGAAGCGAGAGTGGGTGAAAAACATGGCAACACTGCAAGCCATAGTGAGCGAAAAAATCATCGCCGCCGGCGGGGCTATCACTTTCGCCGACTACATGAGCGAAGTTCTGTATCATCCGACACTTGGCTATTATAACCGAATGGATATGACGATCGGAGAAAGAGGGGATTTCTACACATCTCCCATGGTTCATCCGATATTCGGCCATTGTGTCGCCAGGCAGATCCGCGATATATGGAAACAAATGGGTTCCCCCGACCCTTTCGTTATTCTTGAAATGGGGGCGGGAACAGGGGCGTTGGCCCGCGATCTATTGGACGAGTGGGATCGCCTGCAGCAGCTGAAGGATAGACATGATCCCATAATCGGCCAACAGCAAGCCAATCCGGTCGGCAAGACAATCGCCCTCCGCTATCTCATCGTTGAACAAAGCCCGATTTTACGCGACAAACAAGCGGAAACCACAAGCGAAATTGCCCGGGAAAGAATCGAGTGGTATTCCACGCTGCAGGAAATTCATGATTACGGCTCCTTGCTTGGTGTCATTGTCAGCAATGAACTGTTCGATGCGCTTCCGGTCCACCGTTTGACTTTTGAAAATGGGCGTTTGCAGGAACGATACGTCACATTGTCCGATTTGCCAGGGGAGGATGAACCGTCCTTTGCGGAAGTGACAGGTCCTTTGTCGGATGACGGGCTGGTTTCCATTTTCCCGGACGAGATGTTGAATTTGATGGAAGAAGGGGATCGCTTCGAAGTGTCGCTGCAATGGGGAACTGTGATCCGCCAGATGGCGGCTGCCTTGAAAGAGGGTTCCATTATTACGATTGACTACGGCGACACGGCGCCGGAGGTGTATTGGACCCACGCGAAAAAAGGCGGCATCCGCTGCTGCTATAAACAGGCGCTGGTCACCGACCCCTATGTAAGAGTCGGCCTGCAGGATCTTACCGCCGACGCGGATTTCAGTTATCTGCAGCGAACGGGGGAAGCGGTTGGGTTTACAACAACCTGGTTTTCCAATCAATCGGAATTCCTGGAGAAGTTCGGATTTCTTGACAAGGTGACGGAACTGCAGCGAATGGCTTTCAAGGATTTGCGGGCCGATTTTGAAATGCAGCGGATGCTGACTCTCTATCTGCCGCAAAATGGGCTGGGCGGCCTTTGCAAAGTATTGGTGCAGCAAAAAGCAGCAAATGCTGAATAACCCTGGAACGGAAGTGGGAGAAACAGGTGTCGAAACCGATTCTATGTATTGATATGGATTCTGTGATTGTGGATTTGATGAGTGAATGGTATAGCCTTTACAATCGGGATTACCAGGATGACTTGACGGTGGAACGCGTTCTGAGCTGGGATGCCAAGTCCTATGTAAAGCCGGAATGCGGCGGCAAAATATACCAGTATCTGCAGGCGCCGGGGCTGTTTGCCAGTTTGCAGCCGCTCGCCCACGCGGTGGACGTGTTGGAACGGCTGGTGAGAAGGTTCGACATTCTGATTGTGACGGCTCCTCCGTCGGCGATCGCTTATCAGGAAAAAGAGGAGTGGGTGCAGCGGCACTTGCCGCTCATCGGACGGGAGAACCTGATTTTTACCCATCGCAAGGATCTGATCAACGGAGACCTGTTGTTTGACGACGCTCCTCATAATCTGGAGGCGTTTCAGGGCACGGGTCGGGTTGCCGTCGCCATGGATTATCCGTACAACCGGAATGTCAATTGCCCCCGCGTTTCCGGATGGCTGGAATTTGAGGAGAAGGTCGATTCGTTCCTTGAGGGGAGAGAACGCCATGTATGACGTGATCATTGTCGGGGGAGGGCCTGGCGGCATTTCGTCGTTAATTTGGTGCCATCGTTTGGGGTTGAAGACACTTCTGCTGGAACGCAGGGAAGAACTGGGGGGCTCTTTGTTCTTCGTCAACAATCCGATTATTGATTATCCCGGCTTGCCTGTTGTCAACGGACAGGAACTGCAGAAACGAATGTTTGCTCATGTCAAGGAGCTTGGGTGCCCTTATCGGAGCGGCGTGGAGGTACAGGAATTCAACTTGCGGGAGAAGCGTTTGCTGACCAATGCTGGAGAGTTTCGGGCGCAGTCGTTGATTCTGAGTCTCGGTGCAATCGACCGGCGCTTGGCTGTGCCAGGCGAAGCGGAGATGATCGATCGCAAGGAAGTCTATTCCGCCTCGCGGGACAAGGATCAATTTGCGGGGAAAAAAGTGGCGGTCATCGGAGGCGGTGACCGGGCAGTCGAAGGGGCCTTGCTGCTGGCGGAACATGGGGTCCGCGTAACGTTGATTCATCGCAGGGATCGACTTCGTGCCAGGAAGCAATATGTCGATCCCGTCTTGCATCACCCGCAAATTGAGATTCTGACCGATTCAGTGGTTACGGAAATTGCCGGGAAGGACCGCGTGGAAGGGGTTTGGGTGGCAGGTCAACAGGTTGACGGGAGGCCATGCCCGCCCCGATTCGTGCCGACGGATGCGGTGTTTGTGCGAATTGGAGTGGAACCGAACAGCCATCTGTTGAAAGGCCAACTGGATCTCGACGGGGATGGCTATGTGCGGGTGAATGAAGCTGGCGAGACGAGTGTTCGGAATGTGTTTGCGGTGGGCGATTTGCGAACGAGACCGATTTTTTCCAGTGTGGCCGGATCGGTTTCGCAAGGCATGACAGCGGCCAAAACGATCTCATTTCGCTTTGAAACGGAACAGGAACTGTAAGGAGGATCCCCATGGCTTATCAATTTGCGGGAGCGTACGGCGGACAAGTGACGTTGTCCTTTGACTTTGCCGACTGTCAGGAAGCGGGTTATGTGCTTGTACTGCCCTTTTTTCAGGGAAAGTTGATTCTGACCAAACATCAAAAACGGGGATGGGAGGTGCCGGGGGGCACGATTGAGCCGGGAGAGATGCCGATTCAGGCGGCCATTCGCGAAACCTTCGAAGAAACGGGGGCTGAGTTGGATGCCGTTGAGTGGATTGGACAATATGTGATTCTTGGCGAGCGGGAACAGCCGATGGTCAAATCGGTATACGTGGCGCGTGTTTCCGGACTGCATCCGCTACCAAAGGACTTTGAAACGGAAGATGTTCGGATCTGTGAGGAGTATCCGGTACCCGAACGGATCAAGGACGATCCGGATTTCTCCTCGATTATGCGGGACAGCGTGTATCCCTATGTGATTGATTATATCGAGGGAATCAAACATCCTTTTGCGAAAAAACAAGCGTGAAAGCCCTTGCAGCGGAGCACTATCGAACACAAGAGGCGGGAGACAAGGAGGAGTGAATATGAACAGAATCGGTTGGATCGGACTTGGCAGCATGGGACGGCCGATGGCGGCCAACCTGCTGAAAGCGGGTTATGAAGTCTACGTGTATAACAGGACGCGGGAGAAGGCGGATGAACTGCTGGCACAAGGAGCGCGCTGGGCTGTGTCGCCGAAAGAATTGGCCGAAATTTGCGACGTGGTGATCACGATGGTGTCTGGCGCCAGCGCCGTCGATCGGATGTTGAATGGAGAGACCGGCGTCTTGGCCGGATTGTCGGCAGGCAAGATGGTGATCGATATGAGCACGATCAGTCCCGATGATTCACGCCGATTCGCCAAGCAGGTGGCGGACAGGGGCGGCCAGTTTCTCGACGCGCCGGTGTCCGGATCGATCAAACCGGCCACCGACGGCACCCTGTTAATCCTCGCCGGGGGCAAGAAGGATACATATGAAAGCTGCAGGCCGCTGTTTGACGTGTTGGGGAAAAATTCGATTCACTTTGGCGAGAGCGGCATGGGAACCTCCGCCAAGTTGGTGATCAACCTGCTGCTGGGAATGACGATGGAAGCCATCTCAGAATCGCTGCTGCTGGCGGAAAAAACAGGCCTGCAACGGGAGCAGATTCTCCAGATGTTCAGTGAATCGGGCGTCAATACACCACTCCTGCAAATGAAAAAACAAAATTTGCTGAACGAGCAGTTCCCGGCAGCATTTGCGTTGAACTTAATGCTCAAAGATCTGGGATTGGCACTGGAAACCGCCGACCGCACCAGCGCTCCTTTGCCTGCCGCTGCTGTCGTCCACACGGTATTTAACGCCGCGAAAGAAACCGGCAAGGGAGAGTTGGACTTTTCTGCTGTGTTCCTGCATTTGATGGAGATGGCAGGGAACCAATAGAGGACAAGGAGGATCTTTCATGGCGTTTGGGTGGGATTGGATGCAGACGGTCACGGCCCTGGTTCTGGGGATTGCCACATTGACCGATCTGCGGACACGGATCATTCCGAATCGGCTGTTGGCGGCGGGGTTTGTTCTCATGGCAGCGATTCATGGAACCCTTCAACCGGAAAAGGTGGGAGAGTATCTATTGGTTGCCGCAGCGGTGTTAGCGGGATTCATGATCATGGCAAGTGTCGCGAAGGGAGCCGTCGGGGGCGGAGATATCAAATTGTTTGCCTTGTTGGGATTTGGTTTGGGATTGGAAACGACATGGCGCATTATCGTCTTTTCCCACGTGCTGGCGGGCGTCGTCATGCTGCTTCTTTGGTTGGTGGGACGCCTCAAAAAAGGGGCACTTGTTCCGTTTGCGCCTTACATATTCGCAGGGTTTCTGTTCGCAACGTGGCCAATTTCTGTTAGGGATTGGTTCAGTTTCTCTGTCTTTGTCTTATTTGGCTAATGTGCGGTCATTCACCACCAGAAATAGAAAACCCGCCTCCGGACGGAAGCGGGTGATGCAGGATATTCTCAGGCAAACTCTTTCAACGCTTGGTCAAACAGTTCACGGCTGAGGGTAATGTCTTGGCTGACCAGCGGCTCTTCCTTATATCCCGGAATCAATTCTTCGTAGGCTTTGCGATCTTCCTTGAAAATCAGCCCGGTGCACAAGCCGTTGGTCTCCACCACTTTGGCCATAGCCCCGGCTCGGTTTGTCACGTCGTAGGAAGAATCTTCATCCAGGTTGACAATATGTTCTTTGTACCAGTCATAGGTATTGATCTTGTTAAAGGTTACGCAGGGCGAGAATACGTTGACCAACGAAAATCCTTTGAAGTTGATTGCTTCTTCGATCAAACGGGTGAGCTGGTTGATGTCTGTCGAGAATCCTTGCGCCAGGAAGGAAATGCCGGCACCGAGCGCTACTTGGGTCGGTGTCAACGCATGTTCAATGTTTCCTTCCGGCGTCGTTTTGTTCTTGAATCCGTGGGCGGACGTCGGGGAGGTTTGCCCCTTGGTCAAGCCGTAGATCTGGTTATCCATAACAATATAGGTGATATCCATGTTCCGGCGAACCGCATGCATGAAGTGGTTTAACCCAATCCCGAATCCGTCACCGTCACCGCCGGACGCAATGACTGTCAAATCACGGTTGGCAAGTTTCACGCCTTGCGCGACCGCCAGGGAACGGCCGTGAATCGTATGCATCCCGTAGGAGTTAATATATCCGGAAATCCGTCCGGAGCAGCCGATACCGGAAATCACGGCCACATTTTCCGGTTCGCGGCCTGTATTGGCAAGTGCGCGCTGGATAGCGGCCTGTACGGAAAAATCGCCGCAGCCCGGGCACCAGTTCGGTCGAACTTCATTGCGAAAATCTTTAACAGTTGCCACGTTAGACCAACTCCTTGCATTGGGAGTAAATTTCACTTGGGATATAAGGATTGCCGTCATACTTCAATTGGGATTGGAAATCTCCCTTAACGCCAAAGAACTGCAGCAGGTGCTTCAATTGCCCAGTCGCGTTGTTTTCAACAACCAGAACTTTTTTCGCCCGGTCGACATATTTTTGCAAAGTCTCTGTCGGGAACGGGGAAAGAACCCGTAGATGAGCATGTGCCACTTGATGTCCTTCAGCCGTCAAACGGTCAATGGCTTCGTCGATTACACCAATGGTGGAACCGACCCCAATAACAAGCAGGTCCGGATTGTCAGAACCGGTGTAGGATACGGAACTCGGAAGTTCACCCTGCACTTTGTTCAGACGTTTGTTCATCATCTTGGTGCGGATTGTCGCGTCCTCCGTCGGTCGGCCGACTTCCGTATGTTCCACACCGGTGACGTGGTGAATGCCGCCTTTTTGACCCGGGAATACGCGAGGCGAAATGTTGTCTTGAGTAAATTCGTAACGTTTGAAGAGTTTGCCCTCTTCAACCGCAGCCAATTGTTCCTGTGCAACCAATTTGCCCCGGTTAATCTGAACCCGGTCGTACTCCAACGGCTCAACCGATTGTTTGGCAAGGGACAGGGCAAGGTCGGTGATCAAAATCACGGGCAACTGATAGTGTTCCGCATAGTTAAAAGAGTCAACCGTCATGTAGAAACATTCTTCCGCAGTCGCAGGAGCAAGCACCACTTTCGGGATCTCCCCGTGCGTGCCAAACAGCACGGAATACATATCGGATTGTTCATGCTTGGTTGGCATCCCGGTGGAAGGACCGCCGCGTTGGGTGTCGATAATGACAACCGGAGTTTCTGTCATGCCGGCGAGACCGATCGCTTCCATCATCAAGGAAAGTCCGGGACCTGAAGTCGCAGTCAATGCACGAACACCGGCGAAGTTGGCACCGATGGTCATCGTGATGGCGGCAATTTCATCTTCCGTTTGAATCACATGTCCGCCGACTTTCGGGAACTTCTTGATCAGATACTCCATGACGTCAGATGCGGGTGTAATCGGGTAAGCGGGCATCAGACGAGCGCCGGCTGCCAATGCGCCAAGACCGATCGCATCATTGCCCATCATGAACAAGCGCTGTTTTCCGTCGCCATTCATCAGACGGAAATCTTCCAATTCGCCGCCGTTTTCTTTCATGAAATCGATCCCTTTTTGCAAGGCGAGCATATTCGAATCTACGACTTTTTGTCCTTTGCGCAAGAACATGTCGGAGATGAGACTTTCAAACATGGATGCGGGAAGACCGAGAACGGCAGCGGAGGCACCGAGAGCCACCATATTTTTCATCAAGGTGGAACCGGCTTCTTCGGCAAATTTGGTCAATGGGACAACAAAGAAGCGGATATCCCGGTGTTCCGGCGCAATCGGCTTGAACTTCTCGTCTGCAATAATGACTCCGCCAGGGCGAAGTTCATGTGCGTTAAAATCGATGGTTTCCTGGTCAAACGCGATCAAAATGTCCAATTGATCCGCATTCGACCGACGAGGCTTGGTACTTACACGGATTTTGTAGTTGGTATGGCCGCCTTTGATGCGGGAAGAAAAATGGCGATAGCCGTAAATGAAATACCCGTGACGATTGAGGGCAGTGGCGAAGATTTCACCTGTCGAGTCAATCCCTTCTCCCTGCTGACCTCCAACCTTCCATGAAAGTTGTTCTAGCATTCTGTACACTCCCCATTTATGACTCTATGTTTCGACGCAAAGCCGCGTCGATCTACAATACCAAAGATAGCGCTTTCATTGCTGTTGATTACCGTCGCCGAAGATCAATCAGTGCAGCTCGCAACAGGTTAATGGAAGCGGCATCAGGTTTGTAAACAAATTCAATAATTTCCTGCCGGCGATGGATGAGAGATTCCACTTCCCGTTTGCGACCGGGAGAAACAATCAATACGTCCCGAGCAGATACGAAACCCGACAATTCGTCTGGGTCTGACGCAGTGCTAGTGGAAATGTTCAAATTGTCCAGCCCTGCGTTTTTCAATGCCAACATGACTTTGCTGGCAAAATTGTCGGAGCGGCAGATCAAGCCGATTCGTTTTCCTTGTGGAATCCGGGCGATCTTGACAATCGTTTCCAATTGAGGATCCAGTGCAATGGCCAAAACCTGCGTACCATTCTGAACAAGCTCCCTTACCTCATCATAATGAAAGAAGGTGGTAATTACAAGGTCGGAGGAGATCACCTTCGGGAGGTAGTCTCCCAGATTCTGACGGAACTCATCCAACAGTATCGGAGTAATTGTGACCCCTGAACCAAATTGCAGTTTTTTCGCAAAATAGTCAAGCTGTTCCCGATTGCATTCAATGAACACAGCCTGTATGTTATTAAGGAATTCCTTTTTCTGTTCAGCCCGTTGTTCAGCCAGTTCGACAAATTCATCAATGCTGAACCCGAGCTGCAGGCCTTCTTCCATCGCAACATCAATGAACTTCAGCAAAAGCTCCTTGCGATTCTCGATCAATACGGCGTCATCACGATCGCAAACAAAGGTGCCGCGCCCCTGAATCGAACTTAGAACGCCTTCGGCTTCCAATTCATGATACGCTTGACTTACCGTATTACGGCTTACTTGCAGCTTTTCTGACAGTTCTCTCTCAGTCGGGAGTTTGTCGCCCGCTTTCCATTGTCCATTTTTGATTTCCGTCAGCAGGGATTCTTTCACTTGTACATATAATGGGATACCGTTTTTACGGACAATCGGAAACGGCATTTCATGTGGCACCCCCTCTTAGAGAATTGGATTAAAATCAAAGAATTTGGACTAATCCATTAATCCAAATGTTTTATGTAGTTATTATACTCCTTCTTGGGGTACTCGCAAAGACAAAATTCACATTTTCTTAAAATTTAATATTATAATTTTGACTGGAGTTGTTTCACATGAGTCCAATCATTATAGGCCATCGCGGCGCTTCTGGATATGCGCCGGAAAATACATTCTCTGCTTTTCAATTGGCTCAAGATTTGGGGGGACATGGAATTGAATTCGACGTTCAACTTACAAAAGATGGAATTCCTTTGGTGATCCATGACGAAACATTGGACCGAACCACCAATCTGCACGGACAGGTGTCCACCTTTACATGGGAAGAGATTCAAAAAGCGGATGCAGGCAGTTGGATGGGGGAAAAGTGGTCGGGTGAACGGGTACCGCGTTTGGCGGATGTGTTGGAGGCCTGCTCTCATCTGTTTCTGAACATCGAACTGAAAAACTCGATCGTTCCGTATCCCGGCATGGAAGAAATCGTGATTGAATTGCTCAAACGGTATTGTGATTTGTCAAGAGTGATTGTATCTTCTTTTAACCCGCAGTCGGTGCTGCGGCTGAAGCAATTGGAACCGCAGCTGCGTACAGGGTTGTTGTACGAAGAAGAACCGAATGACGTGCTGAAATATGCGCGCCATCTGGGGGTCATGGCGGTGCATCCGGATTGCCGGCTGCTGACGGAAGAGAAAGTACGCCTGTTTCAAGGTGAGGGTTTGCAGGTCAACACGTGGACGGTCAATGAACCGGAAGAAATGAAAAAAATGGTCCGGATGGGGGTGGACGGTATCATCACCAACTATCCGGACCGGTTGAGGGAACTTCTGAACCAGCGTACCTGAAGCTTCAAAGTCCAATCAGGACATTCAAACAAACGCCCTCGAGTTGGCCTTGTCCGAGTTCACCTTGCTAAGGAAAAAGGCGACAGGTCGAAACCGGGTTTGTGGCCCGTTACCAGTTCGGTTATGATTTGACCGGTGATTGGCGCCAGCAGAACCCCGTTTCGGAAATGCCCGGAGGCGACCAAGATTCCTTTCAGGCCGGGAACTTCCCCGATGAAGGGCAGTCCGTCGCTTGATCCGGGGCGCAATCCGACCAAGCTTTGCTCCATTCCCAATTTGGCAAGAGGAGGCATAATTCGAATCGCGTCTGACAGAATCCGTGCAATGCCTTGCAGCGCAGGAGATTGGTCAAAACCAACCTGTTCCATTGTCGCGCCGATATACAATTGATTTACTTTCGGCACCATATAGGCGCCATGGGTAAATACGGTAAATGGAGTGACAGGTGCCAAAGTGCGGGCAAGCACGGCTTGACCTTTGACGGGAAAGACGGACAAATCGAATCCGGCCCATTTTCCCAAGATCCCGCTCCAGGCTCCGGCTGCCAGAATCACCTGATCTGCTTCAAACTTGCCGGTTGGCGTTTCTACCCCGGTAATCCGATTGCCCTGACGGAGGAATCCGATGACCTCTGTATGTTCCATGAAGATGGCGCCTAATCGGGTTGCGGCAATTGTCAACGAACGGAGAAGCGCCAGGTTGCGAACCTGATGATCGTCCGGCAGGAACAGGGCTCCGAATGTCGGTCCGAACAGATTGCCAAAATCGCGCCGCAATTCCTCGTCTTCTATCCATTCCGTTTTTTGTCCGGTTTCTCCCTGCCATTTGTGACGGGCCCTCAACGCGGCGCGATCTTCTTCCGAAACAGCCAAACGAAGGATGCCGGAGGTTTGAAGTTCAATCTCCACGCCGGATAGATCTTTCAACTCTGCTGCCAACTCTTTGTAGAGGCTGCGGCTGGCGATTCCCAAGTCATAGAGGGGACTCGGTTCGTCCATTTCCACTTGCGCGCCCAACATGCCGGCACCGGCCTGGGTGGATTGGCTGCCCAGCGTATTTTTTTCAATGACTAGCGGGCGAAGTCCTTGTTTGGCCAGATAATAGGCAATTGAACAACCGATGATGCCGCCGCCCACTATACATACATCGTAATGGGTTTGCGTTTGCATGAATTCATTCCCCTCTCATTGGTTTGAAACTTTATTGAAGCGGGAACGGATGGCGTGGTCGATAGGGACTCGCATCCATTCTTTGGCGCAGGTATCGTGCCGCCTTTTCCGGATCCGCATCTTGTGAGATGGCCCCGATTACCGCCACTCCTGCACATCCGGTCGCCAATACCCGGTCGATGTTTTCTGCTGTAATTCCGCCGATCGCAAGGACAGGAATGGAAACCGCCTCGACAACCTCCTGCAGGCCTTCCACCCCGCGCGGAGGCAAGCCGGGTTTGGAATTGGTGGGGAAAACATGCCCGAATGTCACGTAGCTGGCTCCCTGTTCTGCGGCGCGTTTCGCATCTTCCACCGAATGTACTGAAAACCCCAGCAGGAAGTTGTCGCCGACAACCGATCTGGCGGCACCAACCGGCAGGCTTTTGCCGGCCAGATGGACTCCGTCTGTTTGCAAGGCAAGCGCTACATCCAGTCGGTCGTTAATCAACAACCGCGCATGGAACTCTTTGATCACGGGGCGGATCTGTTCGCCTAATGTGTACAGATCAAGAGCAGGCGCTGATTTGTAGCGCAATTGAATCACATCGACCCCGCCGCGCAGTGCGTTTGTGACGATCTCCCGCAGTTCATCGTTTTGTTTCATTCCGTCTGTAATCATATGCAACTGAAAACGATCTGTCCGCATGTGGCCTTCTCCTCAAGATTTAAGTATGGCAACCGCCTTCATGTGATGGGTTTCACAAAGAAAAATGCAAGCAGTCTCCATATTCGAATTTGCACTGAAATTAATTGTATCATCGCTTAAAAAAAAGGGTCAATACAGCGGAGTGGAATGTTTATGAAATGGGATTGGAAAAGTTGTACAATAATAGACAGATGGAAGTTCAGATGTTTCATGGAAAGGAGGGTCTGCGTGTTTATCACAGACCAACATCGTGCAAAGATCAAGGATTATTTTGCCGATATGAACCGCTACATACAAGTTCTCGAGGAAATCAACAAAACGACTCGGGAGGATTTCCTTGCGACACCGATTCTGCAAGCGGCGGCGGAACGCGCGCTGCATATCGCGTTGGAATGTGCGACTGACGCAGGAAACTTGTTGATTGACGCACTGGTGATGCGAGATCCCAGTTCCTATGAAGATATCATTCAGGTATTGGCGGAAGAGGAGGTGTTTCCGGCTGCTTTTTCTGCTTCTTTTATGGAGGCGGTGCGGTATCGTCGGGTGCTGGCTCATGACTATGCAAAGCGCGACCCTGCCCAATTATATGACATGCTGCAGGGGCATGCCCATGAATTTGCAAGGTTTCAAGACTATGTGGCCAATTACGTGAAACTAGGGGACTTTGCCTAAAACAAGCGATGGACGGAGGTGATTGAATGTCAAGCAGTTGGACTGCTTATTTTCAAAACCAGCTTTCTTCTATACTGGAAGAGATTCAGCGTTATGTGGAAATGGAAACTCCCAGTCACAACAAGCAAGCGGCAGACCGTTTGGGAGAATGGATACGTGACCGATTTTCCGAACTCGGATGCCGGGTGGAAGTGATTCTGCAAACGAAGTACGGCAACCAGATTCGAGTCGAATACGGGGAAGGGGAAGAACATATTCTCGTACTGGGCCATTTTGATACAGTCAAAGAAATCGGGACTTTGCTTGCGGAACCCTGGCGGGTGGAAGACGGAAAAGCTTACGGACCCGGTATTTATGACATGAAGGCGGGAATCGTTTTCAGTTATTACGCGTTACGGGCTATTCAGGACCATTCTTTGCCCCTCAATAAAAAATTGGTTTTTTTCTGGAATACGGATGAAGAAGTTGGCAGCCCTTCCTCGAGAAAAAGAATTCAAGAAGAAGCCAAGGGGAGTTCGGTGGTATTGGTCGTTGAACCTGCTTTCGGGGAGGGGGCGTTGAAAACGAGCCGCAAAGGGGGAGGGGAGTTCCGGCTTCAGGTCAAGGGGCGGGCGGCGCATGCAGGGAATGATCATGCCTACGGCATCAATGCGATCGAGGAGTTGGCCCGTCATATCCTGAACATTCAATCATGGACCGATTACGAGAAGGGAACCACTCTTTCCGTTGGCTTGGCAAAAGGGGGATCCGCTTCGAATGTCGTGCCGGAACATGCGGAAGCGGTGATTGATGTTCGCGTCAGCCGCGCAGAAGAGGCGAAACGGATTACAGAGCTTATGCAAACCCTGCAACCCGTGCATCCGGAAGCGCGATTGACTGTCACAGGCGGATTTGAAAAATTGCCGATGGAGCGAACGGAGGGAACAGTGCAACTGTTCCGTCATGCTGCGCAACAAGCCGCACTGGAAGGGATTGTGTTGCAGGAAATGGCGGTCGGCGGTACAAGTGACGGGAACATAGCGGCGGAAGTCGGGGCTGCCGTATTGGACGGATTGGGTCCGGTTGGTGAAGGGGCTCATGCTTCCCACGAACATATCGTGGTAGAACGGATCCCGGAACGTATTGCGTTGTTGGTCAGATTGTTCAGCACGTTATAACGGATTGACTATGTCGGTTGAAAGGAAGAGGATATTATGCAAATACGGGTACTGCCCATCCATGTGTCAAGCGGCGAAGTCATTGACAGGTTGCAAAAGAGCGGAGTTGACCTGCCTGAATTAAGGATCCTTCGCATTGATTTGGCGTGGGAGATGTTTTACGGACGAGCCCGGGTAAGGCAGGAAGGAAGGCTGTTTTTGCATCTTCCACAGGGCAAACCGAGAGACACTTCCCGCCAGTTTTTGCGCTGGATCAAAGCGACACTCAGTCAATTGACCGATGGTGTGGCGCGCAGCCTCAAGCAAGCGCAGGAACCGGTCTTGGTGCTGCTGCCGGATTGCACGGCTGAGGTAAAAGAACTGGTCTTGCGTCAGTTATCGTTTTTTTCCGAAGACGTACTTGAAGCGAAAGAGTGGGATGGACAAACGGACCCATTTTTGACTGAAGCGGTTGATGCATGGATGCCCCCGGTCATCAAAGCGGCCGACAACACGGACTTGTTGCGTCATCAGAGCGAGCAAACCGATCGGGAAACGGTTCACTGGTACGTGACCGCACTGGGGATCGAGAATGTCTATGTGCAAAAATACACTCTCCACCCGGGCGCTGTGTATTCTCGTATGCATTCCCATTCGGATGTGGATGAATTGTATCTGGTGTTGGCGGGGCATTGCACGGTTCGGATCGGTACTCGGGATCAAATCGTCTGTCAGGGGGACCTTGTCAGCAAACCAAAAGGAACAGGCTTGTCGACGCAGATTTTTAACCATACGGAAGAGCCGGTTACCATTATGGATTTTGAAATTTGGGAACGTATTGACGATACGGATTTGGCAATCTATTCGGATCATGGAGAGGTGTTGCTTCGAGGACAGGGTTTCCGACATTACGTTCCTTTGGATGCGATAGAGCCGGCGGATGATTTGCGGGCGCATTACGACACGGGATATCGGCGGCAACGGGACGGAAGTTATGTTCCACAGGAGATGAGGGGCGTGCCGCCACGAAAATAGTCCAATTCTCAAAGGTTGAGGTACGGGCCAACAGAAGCAAGTCACCGGACCGGACACGTGAACGGATGAGAGCGATGAGCGTGAGAATAGAAAAGGCACGGCTGGCGCCATGCCGATTTATTATCAATTGAGTAAATAGACCTGAACGTTATTTTGGACACCGAATGCAAGAGCAGCGGAACAATCATTCAAGTACAGGTCAATATGTTCACCTTTGATGGCAGCGCCAGTATCTTCAGC
>JAGVBM010000117.1 GCA_020059765.1 Bacillota bacterium | reverse complement strand
GAAGCAGTTCTTTCAGCCAATACGGGTGGGCGGGAGTCGCATCTTGAGTGAGAAAGACGAGAAATTTCCCATTTGCCAAGGAAGCGCCGAAATTTCGTGTCTTGCCGTGGGCAAAATCTTTTTTGTCAATTCGGTAGAAACGAACAGGATAGTTGCGGACCGCTTCCACAGTTCCATCTGTTGAACCGGAATCGATGAGGATGACTTCATAAGAGAAGTCTGTTTTTTGTCGGAATATCCCCTCTAACACCTCCTCGATATACAGGATTCCGTTATAGGTCGGAAGGATAATTGAGACTTCCGCATTGATCAATGTACCGGCCCTCCTTACCGAGTTTGACTCAGGACGAAGCGGTGAGAAATTCTTGCAGCGCATCTCTCCAATGTCGGAAATCTTCAAAACCGTGCAATCGAATCGCCATGTGATCAAGAACGGAATAAGCAGGCCGCACGGCAAGCTGGGAAAAGTCTTTCGATTCGACGGGAACAATCTTTTGCGGAATGGCTGCTATTTGAAAAACGGCCTGTGCAAATTCGAACCAGGAGCAAGAACCGGTATTGCTGGCATGATAGATTCCGTAATTCTCGCTTTTAATCAAGCCGCTTATAAACCGACTGAGATCAAGCGTGTACGTGGGGGTTCCGACCTGGTCGCAAACAACCTGCAGCTCGTCATTTGTCTGGGACAGTTGCAACATGGTGCTTACAAAGTTGTGTCCATGCTTTCCGTATAACCAAGAGGTTCGGACAATAAAAAATTTTTCTGTGAAGGTTTGCACCATTTGTTCTCCTGCAAGCTTTGATTTTCCATATATATTGAGAGGAGAGGTTTGATCAAGTTCACGATAGGGAGCGGATTGCGAACCGTCGAAAACATAATCCGTGCTGATGTACACCATTTTGGCCCCCATCTGTTGTGCAGCGACGGCCATATTGCGAGTCCCATACGCATTGATGGAATAAGCTGAGTCCGGATCCAGTTCCGCCTGATCGACTTTGGTGTATGCGGCCGCATGTACAACCGCATCCGGTCTGATTCGGCGCAGAACTGCAGATGCCTGCTGGATATCGGTCACATCAAGATCCTGTTTGGAAAACCCATAGGCTTCATGCTCTTTGGATAATTCCTTAACCAATTCTTTCCCCAACTGCCCATGTCCGCCGGTGACAAGTATTTTCACTGTCCACCCCCCTTTTGCTGCGATTCCCTGTCTTTGATAAGCGTCCACCATTCCCAGTGTTGTGCGTACCACTTCACTGTGTCCGCAAGTCCTGCTTCTAATGGATAATCCGGTGTCCATCCAAGCTGAGACCGGATTTTCGCGGCATCAATCGCATACCGCCGGTCATGTCCCGGACGATCTTTCACAAAGCGGATTAGAGTATCGGGTTTGTGCAGCAGATGCAAGATCATTTTGACAATCTCAAGGTTCGTACGTTCCTGATTTCCGCCTATGTTATAAATTTCACCCGGTGTTCCGTGATGCATCACCAAATCGAGGGCGGCACTATGATCGTACACATGAAGCCAATCCCGCACGTTTAAACCGTCTCCGTAAAGAGGGAGCGGTTGATCCTGCAATGCATGTGTAATCATCAATGGAATCAATTTTTCCGGATGCTGATACGGTCCATAATTGTTGGAACAACGGGTGACTATTGCCGGCAATCCGTAAGTTTGATGATACGCTCGAACCAACAGATCGGCTGCTGCTTTGCTGGCTGAATAGGGACTGTTCGGGGTCGGCGGCATCTCTTCGGAAAATTTCCCGGTCGTTCCCAATTCTCCATAGACCTCATCCGTCGACACTTGAATGTACCGCCGAACATTGAATTTGCATGCCGCATTCAATAATACCTGAGTGCCCAGCACATTCGTGCGAACAAACCATTCAGGCCGTCCAATGCTTCGGTCCACATGAGATTCGGCAGCAAAGTGAACGATCACGTCCACAGGACCAAACCGATTCGGAGAGAAGCCGGAAACCAGCGATTCCACCAATGGGCGGTCACAAACATCCCCTTTCACAAATTGATAACCGGGATTGTCTGCTATATCTGCCAAATTGTTCAGATTTCCCGCATACGTCAGAAGATCCAAATTAATGAATTGATAGTCGGGGTATTTGCGGATCATCCGGCGTAAAAAATGGCTGCCTATGAAACCGGCCCCCCCGGTTACCAGTACGATCATGCGTTTCCCTCCCTCTCAGATTGACTGGATACCCGGAATCGTTTCGGCAAACCTCTTTTACTTGTATCGGGTAGACCAATCAAAACCGATTTCCGGATCGTCATAGGGAATCCTATACTCGTCCGGATTATCAGGGTTATAGGAGAGATTCGTAAGATAAGTAATCACGGCCGGTTGCGGACCCAGCACTTTGTATCCATGAGCCACTCCGTGCGGAATCAAGAGAGCGATTGGATTGTTTTCCCCCATAAAATACACGTCCGTTTGTTTATGCGTAGGAGAATCTTGCCGCATGTCATGAAGTACGACTTGTGCGTTGCCGACCGGAAAAAACCAGATATCGTCCTGTTTCTTGTGATAATGAAATGCTTTGATGATTCCAGGATAAGTGAATGAGGCGGAGAGTTGGCCGAAAGTTTCGAGCAACCGGTCGTCGTCACGCACCACTTCCATGAAGTAGCCACGGTCATCGGCATGCTTTCGCAAAATTTTCACCTGCACTCCCTGAATCACTCTGACTCCCCCTCTTTCACGCTTTTGCCGGACAAGGCCAAATCCAAATCCATCCCCTGCACCAACTGATTGGCGCGAAACCATGAAAGATGGGTGCCGGCATCGCTCCACCAGCCGTGCAAGAGATCGTACGACAACTCGTTGCGATCAATATATGCGTTGTTCACATCTGTAATTTCCAGTTCCCCTCGACCGGAAGGCTTCAGGGATCGAATAATGTCAAAGACTTGACTGTCATACATGTAAATGCCGGTTACCGCGAACCGGCTTTTCGGATAATCGGGTTTCTCTTCAATGCCGACGATGCGGTTTTCAATGACTTCCGGCACCCCGTACCGTTGCGGATCTTCCACTTCTTTCAGCAATAGTCTGGCACCCTTCCCTTGTTCCTTGAAACGTTCTACAAACGGAGTGATCTCATCCGAACAAATATTGTCTCCCAGAATGACGGTCATCAGGTCGCCTACCGTAAACTTCTCGGCCAATCCCAGTGCCTGCGCGATCCCGCCCGGTTGATCCTGTACCTTGTAGGTGAAAGAAACACCGAATTCATCTCCGCTGCCCAACAGATTGACTACGTCTCCCATATGTTCGCGACCCGTAACGACCAATATTTCTTCAATTGCCGCTTGTTGCAGTTTGTAAACAGCATAAAAGACCATCGGATACTTTCCAACCGGCAGGAGGTGCTTATTGGTTACTTTTGTTAATGGGTAAAGACGGGAACCCGTACCTCCGGCAAGAATAATTCCTTTCACGGCTACACTCCCCCAACATTGCAAATGACATCGCATCCGCATGTTAATGAGTCAGAAGATCTTTAATCTCTGCTAGTGTTTTTCGATAAACCCCTAGATTTGATTTATCTTCTATCTGATTTAACCCGTTGTTCCGAAGCTGTTCCCACATCTCTTTGTCCCTGTAAAGTTTAATGATCTTCTTCGCAAAATCTTTCGGATTGTATCCAACAAGTATTTTGTTACCAGAAAAACCTGTTTGTTGGGAAATTAAAGGCGTTACAACAGAAGGCAGTCCGTGAGCCATCGCTTCATGCAGCTTGAAAGGAATGCCTGCCGCATATCGGGTAGGGACGACAAACACTTTGCACTCGTTATAAAAATCCCATAATCGATCCACTTGACCTGTGACTTTGATTTGATCGGATTGCAAATTTCGTATGGAATCCACATAGTTCGTGCCGACAATCCAAAGCTTGACGCCCAATTTTTGATAAACATAGGGGTAGATTTGATTGATAAAATACAAGATTGCATCCTCATTCGGACAAGGAGACTCCAGAAATCCACCGACGAACAAAATATCTTTCCG
>JAGVBM010000345.1 GCA_020059765.1 Bacillota bacterium | reverse complement strand
GTTTAAAGCAAATGACATGTATTATTATCACACCTTAGGAATGGAGTTTAAAGAATTTGCCGCCTTATTCTCTTTTCCTCTGGCAATTGCAATTGCATACACCGTATATACCATGAGCGAAGACTGGTTTAAAAGCGAGTGGGCTCGGAAAACGGTTAAAATCGGCCTGTTTCTTGCGGTCTTCTTTACATTCGCTGCCTTTATTTTGGGCGCCGCAGTGACAAAAGTCAAAGCCGTTTAATTGATCCGGATATTAAGGAGGGACTAATGATGAATCAAGGGCTTGGTTTGGAACCAAACACAAAGACGGATGTAAAGTCGAATGCCGAAATTGCAGTAAAAGAAATGAAATCCGCCATCGCTTTTTTGTCAGCAGGAATCGGACTTCTGATGGTTTCCATCTTTAACCTTCTTCAAGGATTAACAGGAGGACTCAAGGGACCGGTTGGAAAATTCCTTACCCTTCATGAAGGAATCGGACCCTATTCCGGAAAGCAAGTATACTCCCTAATCATTTGGATGGCGGTCTGGTTCGCTTTAAATAAAACCCTGGTCAACAAAAATATTAGAACGAAAAAGATTATGTTATGGGCTTATATCGTGATTGGCATTGCAGCTTTACTGGTATTCCCGCCATTTCTCGAGCTTATTGTAGGATAAAAGGCTGCAACAAACAGATGGCTGCAACACGGTGTGGCAGCCATCTGTTACGCCATCATCCCGAAAGCAGCAAGAGCAAGACTGAAATCAGCGGGTTATCTATGTCTCAGCAATCGAAGGGCGTTCAATGTCACCAGAATGGTGGCTCCCATATCGGACAAGATCGCCATCCATAACGTCAGCCATCCCGGAAAAACAAGCAAAACAGCCGCCAGTTTGATAAACAGGGAGAAGCCGATATTCTGTTTGATGATCCGCAAGGCTGCCCGGCTTAAACGAACCGTATAGGACAGTTTGGACAGATCATCTCCCATCAAGGCGATATCGGCGGTTTCCAATGCGGTGTCGGTTCCCGTCCCGCCCATGGCAATCCCCAAGGAAGCTGCCGCCAACGCTGGCGCGTCATTGATCCCGTCTCCCACCATCGCCACGTGGCCGAATCGATTTTTCAATTCTTTAATCCGTGTCAGTTTGTCTTCCGGCAGCATGTCGCCGAAATATTCATCCACTCCCGCCAGATTGGCGACGGCTTCCGCAGCTTGTCGATTGTCCCCCGTCAGCAGGATTGTTTTTGCAATTCCGGCGCGTTTCAGATCTCGGAGAGCTTCCGCACTTTCCGGCCGCAATGGATCTCGAGCTGCAATTCCGCCGATCACCATCTGCCCGGTTCCCAGCAGAATTACGGTTTTCCCTGCTGCTTGCAGGTGCGATACTTGATCCCGCAGGTTGTCGTCCAGCAATGACAAGCCGTCCATCTCTTCAAACAGCCGCAAATTTCCAATAGAATAGGCGGTGCCTTCCACTACACCCTTGGCCCCTTTGCCGGGGATGGCGGAAAAACTCTCGGGCACGGCGACTTCCACATTCATTTCGGCCGCTTTCTGCAAAATCGCCTTGGCCAAAGGATGTTCCGACGCTTTTTCCAAGCTCCCCGCTATTCGCAGCACATCCTGTTCGCTGTAAGCGGCTTTGCAGGAAAATACATCGGTTACTTGCGGTTCCCCTTTTGTCAAAGTGCCGGTCTTGTCAAAAGCAATCGCCCGTATCGAATCCGCTTGTTCCAGGAAGAGCCCGCCTTTAATCAACACTCCGTTTCTCGCTGCCGAACCGATAGCCGTCACAATGGCGATAGGCGTCGAGACCACCAACGCGCAGGGGCAGCCGACGACCAGCAGGGCCAGCCCTTCATAGATCCAGCGGTTCCATTGGCCTCCCATCAACAGCGGCGGCACAAGCGCAATCAGGATTGCCAGGGACATGACAATCGGCGTGTAGTATTTGGCGAAACGGTCGATGAATGCTTGAAAAGGAGCTTTCTCCGCCTGTGCTTCCTCCACCAGATGAATGATTTTGGCGATTGCCGTATCTTGCACCAGCTTGCTCACTCGCACCCAAATGGCGCCTTGCTGGTTCAAGGTGCCGGCGTATACCGAATCGCCGGCCGTTTTTTCTACAGGCATCGATTCTCCCGTAATCGGCGCCTGATTGACATATGTCGCACCGTCGATCACTTCACCGTCAATCGGAATTTTCTCGCCCGGTTTCACCAAAATCGTATCCCCGATAATCAGTTCTTCCACCGGCACGGTCACTTCTTGCGCATTTCGAATGATCGTCGCCGTTTGCGGAGTGATTTCGATCAAAGACCGAATCGATTGGCGCGCTTTGTCCATCGAATAGGTTTCCAACATTTCGCTGATTGCAAACAGAAACGAGACAACCGCAGCCTCTTTCCATTCTCCGATCAGCATGGCGCCCGTCACGGCAACCGTCATCAGCACATTCATGTCGAAATCAAACCGCAGCAAATTTCGTGCGCCTTTGACCGCCACCGCATATCCGCCAAGCAAGATCGAAACGAATAACATCGACTGGGCATACGGGTACGCTTGCCGGTCGAACATCACCCACCCGATCAACAGCAGCAGACCGGAGACTCCAACGCGAATGCCGCGACTATAAGCTTGCCAAAAAGCTGGACGGGTCTCTGTTCGCGGGGATCCGATCCGATACAAGGTCACAGGTTCAATTTTCCGTGCTTCCGCCTGCAGCGCTTCATCATTCAATATAGTTTTGACAGTCAGCTTGGCAGCCGCAAAATTCAGTTTCGCTTCTTCCACTTCAGGCAACTCCTGAAGATGCCGCTCCAATTTGGCGGCACAGTCCGTTCAGGTCAAACCGCTTACCCGATAAGCTCTTGGCATGACCGCTTCACTCATCCTCACACCTCCTGCGCCGCTTTATTCCTGGCAATGGGTACAGTCTTCCACATGGGGGTGCATCTCTTCCGCTTCAATCTGAATGGTCGTATGGGACAAGCCGAACCTGCTGCGGAGCATCTGCGTCAGTTCCCTTAGAATGAGTTGGGGATCAACCCCTTCACGAATCGCTACATGACCACTCATGCTGATAAATTTGGACGAGACCGTCCACACATGCAAATCATGCACATGACGAACGCCTTGCACCTCCAGCATTGTCTTTTTCAGCTTCTTGACATCGATTTCGACAGGCACACCTTCCAACAATACATGGACCGTGTCCCGCAGAAGGCGCCACGAGCTCAGCAGCACCAAAATCCCGATGACCACACTGACCAGAGGATCTGCATAATACCATCCGGTGTTCATCATAATCAAACCGGCTGCAATGGCGCCCACCGAACCAAGCGCATCCCCGATCACATGCAGCAGCGCCCCGCGCACATTCAGATTGTGCTTGTGACTTTCCCCGCGGGACAAAACCCATGCGCTGATCAGGTTGGCAAGCAGCCCGACTGCGGCGACGACCAGCATCAAGCCGCTTTGCACTTCCGGCGGATTGAGAAAACGTTCATACGCTTCTTTAAAAATAAACAGGGAAACCAGCACCAACGTGACGCCGTTGAGCAGCGCCGCCAATACTTCCGCCCGATAAAATCCGAATGTTCGCTGCAGCGTCGCCCTTTTCCCCGCAAACCAGATCGCGAGCAAGCTCAGCCCCAGTGCGGCCACGTCACTGAGCATATGGGCCGCATCAGACAACAGGGCCAAACTGTTGGTCAGGAATCCGCCGATCAATTCCGCCAACAAAATCCCGCTTGTGACTCCCATGGCAATCATGAGCGACTGTTTGCTGCCGTCTCCGTGGTGATGGGATCCAAAATGACCGTGATGGTGGTCATGGCGGCCATGATCGCCGCCGTGGTCATGGTCATGATGATGCCGGTGATGATCAGACATTGTTTCTGCTCCCCTCAATCTTTCAATTCTTTCGCGTGATCCATGGCCATCCGGATGATCGTTTTGACATGCTCATCCTGCAGCGAATAGTAGACCAGCTTCCCTTCCTTGCGATGACGGGCCAAGCCCAAATTCCGCAGTGTCCGCAGATGGTGGGATGCGTTGGCAATCGTTGTGCCCATCAAATGGGCGGCATCGCAAACGCATAATTCTTCCTCCAGTGTTAACGCATACGCGATCCGAAAACGGGTTTCATCCGCCAATGCCTTGAACATCCCCGAAATTCCTTCCGGCACATCCATTTTGGGCCGCAGACGGGAAATTTTTTCCTCGTCATGACATACGATTTCACAAACATCGTCCCGCAATTTTGTGGTCATGGTTCACCGCCTCTTCATTCAAACGTTCATTATAATATTAGAATATGCATCGTCTTTTCAAATGTCAATCAAAACAACAATCCCCTTCACTGCGGCCGAAAATACCCGAATCGGGGAACTTTCGTCGATGAAGGGGATTGCCCATATGTTGGCGCTTGCTCGATTATTCTTTCGTCAAACCCACAATGTCCTTGAGAATTTCTGCATTGTCCATCGTTTCGCCCATGTTGTAGATTTTGCGGATGTTATTTTCCCGGTCCACCAAAAAGAGGGAACGGGTAGGATGAATGTAAAATCCGTCCGGCGTCTTTTCGGCAAAAATTTTGTAGTCTGTCAACACATTCTGAATTTCCGACTCGCTGCCCCGATAGAACTGCCACCCCGACCAATCGACCTTCATCCGCTTCGCGTAATCGTTGATCACTTCCGGCGTATCCCGCGTCGGGTCGAAGGTTACGCCAACGAACACCACATCGCTGCCAAACAGGTTTTTCCGTTTCAACTCTTCCTGGATTTTGGTCATGTTCAACGTAGTGGCAGGACAAATATCCGGACAGTTGATATAGATGAACTCGACCAATTTTACGCGATCGCCCGCCGCTTGATAGAACGACTCCCGTTGACCGCTGTGCACATTGTCCAACGTCCAGTTCGCTGCACGATCCATGATATCCAGCTTCGTCGCTCCCCACCAGAACCAGTAGGCGATACCGCCGATTACTGCTGCGATCAGGAGCGCAATGAGCACATTCACAGCTTTTTGTGATGCAGCTTTCATCCTTTCTTCCCTCTTTTCCAGTATACTAATTCTTATATCACTTTATCAAAAAACGTTCAAATTCACTAGAGGAACAGGAGAGAGTCGGTATGAAGCCCTTTTTACCGTCCTTGCTGATCTCATTGGCAATCCTCGGCGGGGGAATGACGGCTGCCGGTTGTTCGTCCCAACAGGACGATGCGGCGCGCCAACCGTTGACCCCGATTCGAGTCAATTATTCGACCGCTCCGGAATCTCCCGTGAAACCGGGGACGTCTGTGAAAATTGCCGTTACCGTCCAGCAAAACGGGGAATTGATCAAAGACGCGCAAGAGGTGGAGTTTGAAATCTGGAAGGAAAGTCAGGAAACGCATGAAACGGTGAAAGCCAAACAGGCCCCTTCCGGGGAATACTACGTGGAACGGCAGTTTCCGGAAGAAGGCACCTATTACGTGATGTATCATGTGACAGCGCGGGATGTTCACAATATGCAGAAGAAAGAAATAAAAGTGGCCAAATAACGCGGC
>JAGVBM010000257.1 GCA_020059765.1 Bacillota bacterium | reverse complement strand
ATCGAGAAAATCACCTGCGACAAGGCGATCGGCGATACGGCGTTCGCCGTTTTCATCAGCCCGTACACGATCCATGGCTGCCGTCCCATTTCCGCTACCGCCCATCCGAGAAAGATCGCCAGATGGGGCACCAACATGGAGTAAAACACCAGTTTCAGATAGCGAGGGGATTCCAGCAGCTTTCCTTTGCGATGCAGATAGGCCCCAAACCAAGTCACAGCCAGCAAATACAGACCGAGAGCGATCATCAGACGGAAACTCCAGTACACAACGCCCACATTCGGACGTTCCTCAGCCGGAACTTCCTTCAAGCCTTTGACGGTGCCTGTCGGACTGTTGGTATAGAAGAAACTGCCCAGGTAGGGAATCGTTAATGCTTCCACCGAATTTCGTTCATTGCTCGGATCCGGGATTTGAATGATCGAGAATGGCAGAGACGATTGGGTTTCCCAGACCGCTTCCATGGCGGCCGCTTTCACCGGCTGCATTTTGGCGGTATTGACGCCGTGGGAATGGCCGATAAACGGTGTCAGCGTAGCTGCTATCAAGCCAAAGATCAAACCGATTTGGAATGATTTCTTGAAAAATTCCACATGCTGTTTACGAAGCAGATGATAGGCGC
This sequence comes from Bacillota bacterium, assembly GCA_020059765.1. GTDB lineage: Bacteria > Bacillota > Bacilli > Tumebacillales > Effusibacillaceae > Effusibacillus. The sequence continues at coordinate 2,941 of JAGVBM010000257.1, read as the reverse complement.
TGATGGCCATTACGAAGAACGCGGCTGCGATGTAGCTGGCCACCACCGTGTGGAAGAACATGTACCAGGCATAGGAATTGCTGACCAGTTGACTGAAGCTTTCCAGTTCCGCACGGCCGTTGCGGATTACATAACCGACCGGATGCTGCATGAATCCGTCTGCCGTGATGATCCAGACAGCCGACAGATTGGTGCCGAGGGCGACCATCCACATAGAAAACGCCCGCATGCGGCGGGACAATTTTTCCCGGCCAAAAATCCACAGTCCGATAAACGTCGATTCCAGGAAAAAGGCGACCAATGCCTCGATGGCCAACGGCGATCCGAAAATATCACCCATATATTTGGCATACTCGGACCAGTTTGTACCAAACTGGAATTCCATGGTAATCCCGGTCACCACGCCCAGCACGAAGTTAATGGTAAACAGCTTGCCCCAAAAATCGGCCATCCGCCGATACGTTTCATTTCCCGTGCGCGCATATTTGGTTTCCATGTAAGCCACCAAAATGACCAAGCCGATGGTGATGGGAACAAACAGAAAGTGGTACATGACCGTCATCGCAAATTGCAGACGGCTCAGCAGCAATGTCAGACCCAAATTTGTCATATCTTTGTCCCTCCCGTTCCGTTTTTCACATGAAATGATTGATATAATGTAACTATAACTATAATTTTTTTGGATTTTGGTACTATAGGGGTTTTCCCTCAAATCGAATTGAATTTATTACGAAACGTTGAAAGTTACGAAATGTTGAAAGCTACGAAACGTTGAATGTTAACGGAAGGGGGAGACGCAGATGGATGGACTGTGGATGAAAACTGTGTTGGATCATGCGCCGGTCGGGATTGTGGTGATGGATGAGCAGCGAGTGATTCACTTCATGAACGAGCGAGCACAGGAGATGACCAACTGGCGGACAGGCGACACGTTCCCCCACTGTCTGTATTGTCAGGCCCGGGAATTGACAGGTGACGGCGAACAATGCATTCTGGCGCTCGATGATCCGCTCCCTGTTTTCCAAACCCAACTTCCCAACCATGACGGGGATTATGAAATTTACGATGTTCGCACCGACAAACTGACCTTCCCGGACGGCAACACTTACATGATTCTTGCCTTGCACCGCCCCCAATCGACGCAAGGGAATGATCAGCTAAAGGTGGAACGGCTGCTGGTGCGGGAAACGATGCGCGTGCAAGAAGTGGAGCGCAAGCGAATTGCCAGGGAACTGCATGATCATATCGGACAAAGCGTATACAGCATATTTCTCGGTGTGCAGGGCATGAAAAATCATCTGTCCGATCCGAAATACATGAATCATCTGCGTACGATGGAAACCCACTTGGAGCAGACGATGGACGACATCAAACTGCTGTCGAAAGAATTGCGGCCGCAGGTCTTGGATTCACTCGGGCTTTGCAAAGCGCTGCAAGTGGCGGTGACAGATTGGCAAACGACCTACGGTGTTCAGTTTGAAGTGGATTGTGAAATTTTTAACAAAGAATTATTCAAAGATGCAGAACTTCAGTTGTTTCGTGTGATGCAAGAGGCGGTGCGAAATGCCATTCGGCACGGTCAGGCGCGCCACATCACCATCCGACTGCAAGCGGACGAAACCAGCTTGCGGTATGAAATCATTGACAACGGCCAAGGCTTCGATGTTCATAACTTGCGAAACACGGGACTGGGACTGTTTCATATGAAAGAACGAATGAAAATGGTGCGCGGCGATGTCAAGTGGGATAGCCGAATCGGCGGTCCTACAAGGATTTACGGTCATATACCTTTTGTGTGAAGTGCGTTTGTATGAAGTGCGTTTGCCTGAGGAGGGGAGAAGGATGAAAGTTCTGATCGTGGATGATCATGCCGTGGTTCGGGACGGGTTGGCGTTGTTGATCCAAGACGCTTTTGTCGTCGATTCGGTGCATTTTGCGCAAGAAGGAAGGGAAGCGATCCAACTGGCCATGCAGCATTCCTTTGACTTGATCCTGCTGGATTTGTCCATGCCGGACGGGTTGGACGGGATATTGGCCTTGCTGGAACTTCGCAAACTGCAGCCGAAAGCGCGGATCGTCATTTTCTCCATGTATGACGAAGAAGTGTATCAGCAAAAGGCATATGAAAACGGGGCGGACGGCTATCTGGTGAAGCGGATGAAAGGCGATGAGCTGGTGCGCGCATTGGACCGGATCATGCTGGGGAAAAAACTGTTTCCGACTGTGCATCCGGATCCGCTGGCGCACGGCGGGGACGAGCGCGTCGAGTCGGCGGCGCCGTGGGTCTTGCCCTTGTCACCCCGGGAAACGGAAGTGTTTACGTTGACCGTGCTCGGCCATTCGCAGCGGGAGATTGCCGAACGACTGGGAATTTCCGTAAAAACCGTGGAAAACCATCGGCAGCACATCAGTCAGAAACTCGGTCTGTCCAAGCGCAGTGATTGGCTGGAAGTCGCGAAAAAATACAAGGTGTTTGAGCTGTATTGATATGCTCCCCCGGTTCATCAAATGAATTCCATTGCCCAGCGGCCGCCCTGCCTGTTTGGGCTGAGAGAGTCTGCAGGACAGGCTCTTTCTCTTTTCTTAAATGCCAGGAACTGTTTTATACCTGTCTTTTTGATCAAAAAATGTCACATCTGCATATCCCGCATATATTTTAACGGAATGTTTAACACCTTTCGGGATGAAGTAATAGTCACCTTTGGAAAACGTATGTTTAAAACCGTCAATAACTAAATCAATCCTGCCTTCCAAAACGACCGCCCATTGGCTTTCGTGTGAATGTTCCGGTATTTCTGCATCTTCACTGAACTCCATAAAAATAATCTGGTGGTTTTCCGATTGGGAGAGGTAGGCCGTTATCCCGCTTATTGAAATATCAGCCTGAGGAAGATTTGTGATAGGTTCCGGAAATAATTTTGACAAAGAGAATACCCCCTGT
>JAGVBM010000096.1 GCA_020059765.1 Bacillota bacterium | reverse complement strand
GAGCAAGCTCCCTTGAAGTCCGCGCGACTTGCATGTATTAGGCACGCCGCCAGCGTTCGTCCTGAGCCAGGATCAAACTCTCAAAATAGGTGGTGAATCTGACGATTCACTTCGTTTGAATCTGGCTCTCTGCACGATTTAGTTTTCAAAGAACGAATCCATTTCATTCGCTTCGTTTCGCTGCCGCTCTCGCGGCGACAAAAGCTATCTTAGCACATCAGATCGACCATTTCAACTGGTAATTTCAATTTCGATCGGACAATCAACCGACGCAATCTTTCGTTCCTTCGAATGGCGACAGACGTCATCTTAGCACGGAGACAATCGATATTCAATCTGCGGATTCAAACAAAAAAATACAAATACCTCCTTTATATCAAACAGAAATAATTTTACCCGTCGCTTCGTGGATTTATCGCCTTTTTTCATGTTCCCCATTCAGTACTTTCTCAACAAAATCCATTCTTGCCAATTCTGATGTAAGCAGTTCCTGCAAATAGCTTGCTTTTGCCATTCGGTACCGAATCGAATGGTTATTTTCAAACGCCTTGCGAAATTCTTTGTTCTCCATCAGACCTTTATACCAAGCTGACGAGAACAGCTCCTCCTGAAATTTCATATAACCCCACCCCTTTGTTTCATATTTCTTTTATAGAATTCCCTGTACTCCCTTCATAATGCCTCAAATTAAGCCCATAATTATATCATGGTCTACATTGCCTTTTACGGGAAACTGAGGTAGACTATTTTTAGAACCATTCTAATTATATTCGGGAGGGTTTTTCAAAATGGCTCATCAATTACCCGCACTTCCTTATGAATTTGCGGCACTCGAACCGCACATCGATGCCATGACCATGGAAATTCACCATGATCGTCACCACGCTACATACGTTAACAACCTGAATGCGGCGATCGAAGGGAACGCCGAACTCGAAAGCAAAACGATTGAGGAACTCCTCCGTGACATCAACAGCGTCCCGGAAAATATCCGCACTGCCGTACGCAACAACGGCGGCGGCCATCATAACCATTCCCTGTTCTGGACCATCCTCAGTCCGAATGGCGGCGGAGCACCGACGGGGGTGATTGCCGATTCGATCACCGAAAAATTCGGCAGCTTTGACAAATTTAAAGAAGAATTCATCAAAGCAGCAACCACTCGTTTCGGAAGCGGATGGGCATGGCTGGTACTCGACCAAAACAAAGAATTGATGATCTACAGCACCCCCAACCAGGACAGCCCGTTGATGGACGGCAACACTCCGGTTCTTGGCCTGGACGTTTGGGAGCACGCCTACTACCTGAAATATCAAAACAAGCGTCCGGACTATATCAATGCATTCTGGAACGTTGTAAACTGGGACGAAGTCAACAACCGTTACCAAACGGCTCGCGGTTAATATCCCGATTCATGAACGAAAGAAGGGGCTGTCCCTTAGTCACTGCTCGTGACTTTGAGACAGCCCCTTTTTCTATTCTGACGGTGCAGTTTCAACTTGTGCCGTTTCAACGACCCATGACGGGCTGACCGGGGTCGGGTCCACACCGAATAAATTGAGATCGATTACACCTGACCGTTGTTGTTTCCACCCAATTGGTGCCGCAAATACGCATCGATAAAGGAATCGATGGCACCGTCAACGACCGCGTGCACGTTGCCCATTTCTTCCCCCGTCCGGTGATCTTTGACCAGGGAATAGGGGTGGAAGACGTAAGAACGAATTTGGCTTCCCCACGCGATATCCCTCTGTTCGCCGCGAATCTCCGCCAATTCCTTCTGCCGTTCTTTAATCTCCCGCTCATATAGCTTCGAAGCAAGAATTTTCATTGCAGCAGCCCGATTTTTAATCTGTGACCGCTCGCTTTGACAAGTCACCACAATTCCTGACGGGATATGGGTAATCCGCACCGCCGAGTCGGTGGTGTTGACATGCTGTCCGCCGGCACCAGACGAACGGTAGGTATCAACTTTCAGATCCACTTCCCGGATCTCGATATCCACGTTTTCATCCATTTCCGGCATGACGTCCACTGACGCAAATGAAGTATGGCGTCGTCCGGAAGCGTCAAAAGGTGAAATGCGCACCAAGCGGTGTACGCCCCGTTCCGTCTTCAGATATCCGTAAGCGTTATACCCTTTAATCAACAGCGTTACACTCTTAACTCCCGCTTCTTCACCAGGCAGATAATCAAGGGTTTCCACCTTGTATCCTTTGTCTTCCGCCCATCGGGTGTACATGCGCAGCAAGATCGATGCCCAATCCTGAGATTCCGTTCCACCCGCGCCGGGGTGGATCTCCAGGATCGCATTGTTTTTGTCGTAAGGTTCACTCAGCAGCAATTGCAATTCAAAATCAGACATCGCTTTACCGAGTTTATTCGCCCCTTCCTCGACTTCATCGAGCAAGCTTTCTTCTCCTTCTTCCCGGGCCAGTTCCAGGAGCACTTCCAAATCTTCTTGCTGACTCGTCAGTTTCTCCATCTGTTCCACCAGCGCTTTGATCGCATTGCTTTCACTGATCACTTTTTGCGCCGCATCTTGATCATCCCAGAAAGAAGGATTGGCCATTTGCCCTTCCAATTCCGCGATACGAGATTTTTTGACGGGGAGGTCAAAGGGACCTCCCGATGTCCGCCAAGCGTTTGGCTGTATTTTGCAATTCTTGTTTTAATTCACCTTGTGTTTTCGTTGCCACTGTCTTCACCTCTGAACATTTTTCGAACCCATCCCGGCAGGAACATGCGGACAGGGTGACGCTCGGTTACGCCTGTTGGGGCGCCTGTTCCTCAACAGCAATATTCGCTTTAAAGATGTACAGCACTACTTCCTCCCGAATGCTGTGAATCATCTCTTCAAACATTTCATATCCTTCAAACTTGTATTCGACCAACGGATCCCGTTGTCCGTAGGCACGCAAGTGAATTCCTTGGCGCAATTGGTCCATGGCGTCGATATGGTCCATCCACTTGCCGTCAACCGTACGCAGCAAAACCACTTTTTCAAACTCCCGCATAAAAGCGCCCAATTGTTGTTCCCGCGCCGCATACTCCTGCATCGCCAGATCGCGCATGTATTCTTTCAACTCTTCCCGATCCGCACGGCGTTCCAACTCTTCCAGGTTCGTCTTGGCATGGGACAGGTAGTGACGTTCCGAGTATTCCAGCAGCCCCTGCAGATCCCAATCTTCCGGGATTGCGTCTTCCGGACAATAGGTGTCAATCGCATCGTTGACCAGATCTTCCACCATGCCTTTGACCGTTTCCGACAGATCTTCCCGATCGAGAATTTCGCGCCGTTGTTTGTACATGACTTCCCGCTGCTGGTTCATCACGTCGTCATATTTCAAGACATGTTTCCGGATGTCGAAGTTGTTGCCCTCGACTTTCTTCTGTGCGCTTTCAATCGCTCTGGTAACAAGCCGCGCTTCGATCGGCTGGTCTTCTTCGAGACCCAGCCGCTCCATCATGCCCATGATGTTTTCCGAACCGAACAAGCGCATCAGGTCGTCTTCCAACGACAGGAAAAACTGGGTCGAGCCCGGATCCCCCTGACGTCCCGAACGTCCGCGCAGCTGGTTGTCAATCCGGCGGCTCTCATGCCGCTCCGTACCAATAATATGGAGACCGCCGACTTCGGCTACACCTTCGCCGAGAATAATGTCCGTACCGCGGCCCGCCATGTTCGTGGCAATCGTGACGGCTCCCCGCTGACCGGCCAAGGCAACGATTTGCGCTTCCCGCTCATGCTGCTTCGCATTCAACACTTGATGAGGAATGCCTCGTTTGTTCAACAGTTCCGACAGATATTCCGATTTCTCGATGGAAGTGGTGCCGACCAACATCGGCTGTCCCACCGCATGGCGCTTCACAATTTCCTCGACAACGGAGTTGAATTTGCCGCGAACGTTTTTGTATACCACATCCTGTGAGTCCATCCGTTGATTGGGTCTGTTCGTCGGAACGACGACAACGTCCATCCCATAGATGGAACGGAACTCTTCTTCTTCCGTCTTCGCCGTTCCCGTCATCCCAGACAGCTTTTGATACATCCGGAAGTAGTTTTGCAGGGTGATCGTCGCCAACGTCTTGCTTTCGTTTTGAATCTTGACGCCCTCTTTTGCTTCAATCGCCTGGTGCAGCCCTTCGCTGTAACGGCGTCCGTACATCATCCGGCCGGTAAACTCGTCCACAATAATAATCTCGTTGTCCTGCACCACATAATCTTTATCCCGTTTCATCAAGTGGTGGGCCTTTAACGCTTGAGTGATGTGGTGGTTGATCGTGATGTGTTCAGGATCGAACAGGTTCGAGATATTGAAAAATCGCTCCGCTTTGTGCGCACCCTGTTCGGTCAGCACGACGGAACGCGCTTTTTCGTCAATCGTGTAGTCTGCCGCCCGCAGGCTGGAAACAAAAATGTTGGCACGCACATAAAGTTCGGTCGATTTTTCAGCTTGTCCGGAAATAATTAACGGGGTACGGGCTTCATCGATCAAAATCGAGTCCACTTCGTCGACGATCGCATAGTGCAGCAGGCGCTGCACCATCTGATCCCTGGACATCACCATGTTGTCCCGCAGGTAGTCAAAACCGAATTCATTGTTGGTTCCGTAGGTGATATCAGCCGCATAAGCCTGCTGTTTCTCAAAGGGATCCATACCGTGAATGTTCAACCCCACGGTCAATCCGAGAAACCGATGCAACTGCCCCATCTCTTCCGCGTCACGACGCGCCAAGTAGTCGTTCACCGTAATGACGTGAACCCCTTTCCCCGTAAGGGCATTCAAATAGGAAGGCAAGGTTGCAACCAAGGTTTTCCCTTCCCCTGTTCGCATCTCGGAAATCCGGCCTTGGTGCAGCACCATACCGCCCAACAACTGCACATCGTAATGGCGTTTTCCCAGCACGCGTTTTCCGGCTTCCCGCACAACGGCAAATGCTTCCGGAAGAATATCGTCAAGGGATTCCCCCTTCGCCAACCGCTCTTTAAAATCAACTGTTTTGGCGGCCAATTGTTCATCGGATAACGCGGAAATCTCCGATTCCAGAGCGTTGATGACCTCGACCACTCTATATAATTTTTTGATTTCTCTCTCGTTACTGTCGCCAACGAGTTTTTTCAGGAGGTTCAACATATTTGTTGCTCCACTCCTCTCCATAGATTCCGATCAGACCGTATGTAACCGATCTTCGATCTTGTGCCTAACGTCTAGTATACCATCGTTTTGGAAAGAGTCCAAAAGAAAAAGGTGACAATCTGTCACCCAATCCTGGCCTGCCCTGATTTTTAAAGAAGCTGTCGGCTTGAAGCAGGTTTTGTTTCTTCCTGATCACCACGAATCACGCCCAATGCTGCCGATGTCAGGATGACCAACGCCCATATGGAGGAAAGAAAGTGGAACAACACCACGAGTACGACGGCAACCACAGTCTCCAACAACCACGGATGAATATAGAAGGATTTTTTCAGATTCCAAAACACGATCTGCGATAGTTTCAGCAGGATCAAGAATACAATCACTTGCCCTATCCCCGCCAAAAACGTCATGTCGGTCACCTCCTGCTTCATCCTATGCAGGAGCCCATGGGCTGGTGTCTGAAAATATCAGCAAGAACCAAATGAAAAGGATCGGCAACGCCGATCCGCTAAGTCTATCAATCGAATCCCGTCTTCGATTAGAACTCCGGTTCAATCAATCCGTAATTCCCATCATAACGACGGTATACAACGTTCACTTCTTCCGTTTCCGCATTGGAAAACACGAAAAAATCGTGTCCGAGCAGATCCATTTGCAAAACCGCCTCTTCCGTCGTCATCGGCTTAAAGGCAAATTTTTTCACGCGGACAATCCGGCCTTCTTCAGCGAGCTCCTCTTCCAACACTGCAGGAGCTGTAGCGGCAGATTCCCGAATCAACGTACGAATTCCTTCATCCCGGAAGCGACGATTGAGTTTCGTCTTATGTTTGCGAATCTGGCCTTCCAGTTTGTCGGATACCAGATCAATTGAGGCATACATGTCAGGCGAACGTTCTTCCGCCCGGATAATGATTCCGTTGACCGGCATCGTTACCTCGACAATGTGTACATCCCTTATCACGGATAAGGTTACTTGCACATTTTGAACAGGAGGTGTATCGAAGTACTTTTCCAAGCGTCCAATCTTCTTTTCCGCATAATCCCGGAGGGCATCCGTAAGCTGCAGATTTTCGCCTCGCGTTTGGATCTTCATAAGGTACTCCTCCTTCCACTTCTGTAATATTCATATTCGATTCGGAAATACAAAAAACCTTCTCTTTACACTAAGTTCACATTTTTATCATACTTTTTCAACATTCTTCATCTTACATATTCTAGTTTCCCCTGAATCCAATCAAAAAAGACCCCGGGAAACAACTTCTGGGATCTTCTTTGCTGTTACAGCACCTTGCCCAAAAATGATCTCGTCCGTTCGTTTTGCGCATCGGTGAAGATCTGCTGCGGATTGCCTTCTTCCACAATGACGCCTTGATCCATAAAAATCACCCGGTCGCTGACTTCCCGCGCAAATCCCATTTCGTGCGTCACCACAACCATCGTCATGCCTTCTTGTGCCAATGATTGCATGACATCCAACACTTCCCCCACCATTTCCGGGTCCAATGCGGAGGTAGGTTCGTCAAACAGCATGATTTTCGGCTGCATCGCCAGTGCCCGTGCAATCGCCACCCGCTGCTGCTGACCGCCTGACAACTGATTGGGATATGCATTGGCTTTGTCGGACAGGCCGACTTTGTCCAGCAGGGACAGCGCTCGGTTCTTCGCTTCATTTCGCGAGATTCTGCGCACCATGAGCGGCGCCAGCATAATATTGTCCAATACGGTCATATGCGGAAACAGGTTGAACCTTTGAAACACCATGCCTATTTCTTCCCGCACTTTATTGATATTCGTTTCACTGTGGCTGATATCGAAGCCGTCCACGATAACCTGGCCGGAAGTGATTTCCTCAAGACCGTTCAGGCACCGCAAAAATGTGCTTTTTCCCGACCCGGACGGTCCGATCACGCACACGACCTCTTTTTCCTCGATGCTGCAAGATATGCCCTTCAACACTTGCAAATCGCCAAAATTCTTTTGCAGGTCCTTAACCTCAATCACCTTTGCCGTACCTCCTTTCCAGCCATGCAACCAGAACGGACAAGCCGAGTGTCATGATCAAGTAGATGATGGAAATTGTCAGATACGGTTCCCACACGCGGCTGGTGCTTCCAAATGCAGACCGAGCGACATACGCCAGTTCCGCCAATCCGATCGCCGAAACCAAGGAAGAATCTTTCAGCAGCGTGATCGCTTCATTTCCCAGCGGCGGCAGCATACGCCGGAACGCTTGGGGAACAATAACATAACGCATCGTTTGGCCATAGGTTAACCCTAAAGAACGGGCCGCTTCCGTTTGCCCCTTGTCAATCGACTGAATACCGGCACGGAAGATCTCTGCAATGTAAGCACCCGAGTTGAGGGTCAAGGCAATAATCCCGGAAATGAAGGCCCCATAGTTTGACTTGATCTCAAAGGCCAATTCTCCGCTGATCAACAACCCGTCTTGCGGATGAATAAATAACGGCAGCACGCCGAAATGTACGATCAAGATTTGCACGAACAACGGGGTTCCCCGGAAAAACGTGACATATAATGCGGCAGGCCATCGAACCGCCAGTAAAAGAAAATATTTGATAATACCGTGTTTCGCTTGCGCCAAACGGCCAATCCCGAGAAACAACCCCAGCAACGTCCCCAGCGTTACCGAGATGGCTGTGACCTCAAGTGTCATCACAGCCGCCTTCAAAAATGCAGGCATGTAGCCTGAGACAATGTCCCAACGCACATCCATGGCTTCCCCACCTTTCTTGTCTCGGACACAGGGAAGCGCAACCTGCCCCTTGGCAAGTTGCGCGCCCGTTATTTATTGACTTGTCCCTTTTATCTTTCCGGCTTACTTCGCGCCGAAATATTTGTCGTAAATCTTTTTGTAGGTACCGTCATCCTTGATTTGCTTCAAGGCCGTGTTGACCTTGTCGAGCAATTCTTTGTTGCCTTTCTTGACGGCAATACCGTAGTACTCTTTTTCAAAGGAGCTGTCTTCTACCATCTTGAACCCTTTGTCCGAGTTGTTTGTCACATAGTTGATGACAACCCCGTTATCGGCAACAACCGCGGACAAGCCGCCAGCGGCCAACTCTTTCAGGGCAAGCGGCGTGCTTTCAAACCGTTTGATATCCGGACTGTCTTTGCCAAACTTGTTGGATACAACTTCATCACCGGTAGTTCCTGTTTGTACGCCGATCTTTTTGCCTTTCAGATCGTCAAGCTTGCTGACCGCAGAGTCTTTCGGCACCGCAATCAGCTGTTTCGCTTCAAAATACGGTTCGCTGAAATCCATGCTCTTCTTTCGCTCGTCGGTAATCGTGATCGCCGAAATCAGAATGTCGCGATCTCCCTGTTCCAGTGTCTTGAAGATCCCTTCCCACGGGGTGTTCACGAATTTCACGCTGATGCCCGCTTTTGTCGCGATCGCGTTCATCACGTCGATGTCAAATCCGTAAATCGTGTTTTGTTCATTTTGCGCTTCAAAAGGCGCATATGCGGCGTCCGTGCCGACAAAGTACGTTTTGGAACCGGAAGTGCTGGACGAACCTCCACATCCCGCCAATGTCAGTCCCATCAAAAGCGAAGTCGCAACCAAAAAGCCTTTCATTGTCTTTTTCATAAAAATCCCCCTTTTCAGCCAATGCAAAAAATTCAT
>JAGVBM010000330.1 GCA_020059765.1 Bacillota bacterium | reverse complement strand
TAGAGCGAATGGAAAAAGCCGATACTCGTGTCATTCTTGTGAAAGGTGACGGGAAATTCTCAGAAGGCTTTGATACAGTAGAAGACGTAAAGGAATTGCCGGACAACTACGCAGGAGGTATTTGGACCAATCGGATTGACAGGATCGCCCCTTTTTTTCACGACAAAGAAAATAATCGTTTTGGCGAAGCGAATCGGGTAAACTGAGGTTACTCGCAGGGAGCATTCTCATACATATTCGTTCTTGGCAGGAGGAGATGGCGTATGAAAATTTATACACGGACAGGCGACCAAGGCATGACGGGCGTGATCGGAGGCCGGGTGCGGAAAGATTCGGTCCGCGTGGAAGCCTACGGTACGATCGATGAATTGAATTCCTTTGTCGGTACGGCGATTGCTCTGATGGATCCGGCCAAACACAAGGAGATGATCGACGATCTGACGGAGATTCAGCATGAACTGTTTGATTCCGGTGCCGATCTTGCGTTGGTAAAAGCGCCGGAGGGGATGGATCTTTCCTTTAAAATTAACGCCGATATGGTAACGCGACTGGAACAATGGATTGACCGGTATGACGCAGAATGTCCGCCGATCAAACGGTTTATCCTGCCGGGAGGAAGTCCGGTGTCGGCCGCGCTGCACGTCTGCCGGACGGTGACCCGACGTGCGGAACGTCTGGTGGTGACCCTGGCCGATCAAGAATCGATCAATGAGGAAGTACGGAGATACTTGAACCGGCTGTCCGACTTTTTCTTTGTGATCGCGCGCGCAGCCAATGTACGCGAAGGGAAAGACGATGTGGAATACAAAAGGGGCGGGGAAGTGTTTAAATAACTGGCTTTGTCCATGAACAATTTTCTGCCTTCCGCTGAATAGAGTAGTAGTGATTGGGCTGTGGAAGGAGGCGGAAGGATGTTTGTTCATGTGGTAAAGCCAGATGAGACCCTTTTTTCCATCGCAAAACACTATGGCGGAACGGCCGAATGGATCCGTACGGTAAATGAATTGGAAGATGATCGGTTGATTGTCGGCATGAGTCTCGTTATCCCGGCTGGCCCCCCGACTACATTGCGTACCTATAGGATTCAACAGGAAGACACGCTGGAAACGATTGCCCACCAGTTTCGCGTTCCGCCGCGTGTGATTCTCGCCGCAAACGAACGGCTTGCTGAAACGAACGTGCCGATTGAAGGGACGATTTGGGTCCCGCATCCGATGACCCAACCGAGGACGGTGGAAGTCAATGCGTACATGATTCCGATTGGAGGCAATATCGATTGGGAGGTTATTGAGGATGCGGCGGACGATTTGACCTATCTGTCCGTCTTCAGCAGCCGGGTGCAGCCGAACGGTTCACTGTCAGATATGGCCGACCAACAGGCGCTCGCGGCAGCGAAAGCGGGCAAGATCGCCCCGTTGTTGACAGTGACCAATTTTGACGGCAGTCATTTCAATCCGGACTATGCGCGAGGCATTCTGAAAGACGAAAGAGTCCGTCGGATCGTAATCTCCAATATGGTGGCAAGAGCGAAAGAAAGAGGCTATCAAGGCATCAACGTGGACTTCGAACATCTGCACCCCGATCTGCGAACCGATTACAATCGATTTATTCAGGAACTGGCAGAAGCGGCGCGGCAGCAGGATCTGACGACCGGGGTCACGGTGGGCCCCAAAATGTCGGATGATCCTTACAACCCTTGGGTGGGGGCTTTTGATTACCGCTCCCTCGGCCAGCATGTGGATCATATGACTTTGCTGACCTTCGAATGGGGATGGGCGGGTGGCCAACCGATGGCCATCGCGCCGCTGAGCATGGTGCGGCAAGTCCTTGAATATGCGTCGACCGAAGTGCCGCCTGACAAACTCATGATGGGTATGGCTTTATACGGATATAATTGGGCATTTCCGGTGGAGGAAGGCAGCAGAGCGATCGGCATTTCACCGAAAACCGCTCTTGATTTGGCCATTCAACATAGAACGCACATTCATTTTCAGACGGAATCGGCGGCTCCCATGTTCTCCTATGGCGACTCCCGCAATCAGGCGCGTCAGGTCTGGTTTGAAGATGCCCGGTCGGTGCTGGCCAAGTTCCACTTGGTGCAGGAACTGGGATTGCGAGGCATCAGTTACTGGATGCTTGGCCATCCTTTCCCACAAAATTGGGCGTTGCTGCAAGGGACGTTTCAGGTTCGAAAACGCCTCGCTGTGGAATAGAGGTAAAGGCCGCCTGACAGCGTATGAAGGACAAACGATTGTGGTGTGACAAGCAGAACTAGGCAAAGCTGATTGAGGCAGCTCGTTAGAGTTCTCCTCGTTTGCTCCGGAAGAAGAACCTTGTCATGATGTTTCTTTTTTTTTTTTGCTGTTTGGACTCTTTGGTTTCTACTGGTCGGATTATATTCGAATATATTCGAACATGAAAAAACCGATTATATTGTTGGGTATGGAGATAATACTTTCCGGCCTGATAAGAAAATGTCTCGTGAGGAAATGACTTCAGTTTTAGCTGGTGTACTTCAAGAAAAGGATACACAACTAATATACAATACAATAACACAACCTAAAAAAATAAGCAGGAATCAACCTCGAATCGGACGATTCTTATAGTTGAAAACATTAACAGATTTTCATAGGCGGATGGTGCAATGTTGTCGATCGATTAGGGGGAAAATTTATGAATACCAGATTATCCAGAAGACTGGCTGCAGTCATGAGTCTCGTCATGCTGCTAAGCACCCTGCTTATGAGTTTTTCGAACAAAACGTTTGCCAGTCAAAATGCATTTTGGGATCCGCTCGCGGAGTGGATGCCCGACAGCCTGAATCAAGATCCAGTCGATTCTCTTCTGCAGCAGTTGCAGCAGCAACGTCCCGCTGCAGGGGGGAATGCACCCACTCCGTTTCAAGCGATCGAGGATCCGAAACCGGCGGGGCCGGAGGAGCCGATTGATCTGGCAACCGGTGCGTTGCGACTGAACGAGCAGGACTTATCTTTTCCTACATACGGGCCTCCCTTGGAAATCAATCGGTCATATGCCAGTGATCGTACAACTGTAAAAGGAATGTTCGGATACGGCTGGAATATCCCGCAAGAACGGTATATCCAGTTGTTTGCCGATTTTACCATCACCGATTTTCAATCCGATGGAAGTCGGCAAAATTATCTGTATACCAAAAACAACCCCGATCTTCTCGTGGCATCCTACGACGGAGATTCGACCCTCTATTACCCTTTGCACGAAGGATCGTACACCGTGCAGGATCCCAAACAAAAAACCCCGTTAACCCGCCGGGGAGCAGACGATTACCTGCTGGTCGACGAACGGACCGGCATGCGTTACGCTTTTGCGGGTTATAAGGCGCCGTGGCGTTCGCAGTCGGCTAACGCTGGCAAATTGTTGCGGTATGCCAACCGTCAGGGGTTCGTCATTTACTTGGATTATGACAATCAGGGCCGGATTGCGGTTATGCGCACGAATACGCCTCCCAAACTGCAAATCGAATATCAGGGAGAGCTGGTCCACCGGGTGATCGATCCCCAGGGCCGGGTTTACGTTTACGATTATGACGGGAATCAAAACCTGACCCGTCTAACCCGTCCTGACGGGTCAACCGTCGAAATGAGTTATGATGCCAATCATCGCATCGCGTCCCGCATCGCAGCGGGCGTCACCACCCGCTATCAGTATGATGGGGAAGGGCGCGCAACCGCCATTTTGAACGGAGACGGCCAACCGATTTTTCGCTATCAATATTCCGGAAACACGGTCACCAAAACGGACGGTGCAAACAAACAGACCGTGTATACGGTGGAAAACAAAAAGATCATCCGCAAAGTAGAACCGGATGGCATTGTATTTTCCTATGAATACAACGATCTGGGCAAAGTGACGAAAGTGATGACAGAAAAGGGCAGCACCGTCTTCGGGTATGATGCAAACGGCAATTTGACTCGACGCGTGGATCCTTTGGGTCGCGAAACGGTCATTCAATATGACACCAACTTGAATCTTCCCTTGGAGATTCAAGAACCGGGCGGGGCCACTTGGACATACACCTATGGCGACAAGGGCCAGGTCCTCACCATCGAAAACCCTTTGGGAGAAATCACGACCAACGTCTATGACGATTTCTGGAAGGTGATTCTGGAACGTCACGACCCGGATGGATCGGTCATCCGTTTTGATTACAACAATTTTGCGGAAATTGAATCGGTCACCGATCCGTTGGGACAAACCACGTCCTACCAATACGACGGGGCCAACCGATTGAGGGAAGTCCGCTATCCAAACGGTGGCAAGGTCTCTTTGCTGTATGAGAACAACGGGGACAAACCTACCCGCATCACAGGTCCGACGGGAGCCGCAAAGCGGCTTCAATATGAGAAAGGCCGCTTGGTCGCATCCATTGATGAAACATCCAACGAGACCCACTACGGTTACGACCGACTGGGGCGGTTGGAAAGCAAAACCGACCCGCTCGGACTTGTCACCCGTTTTTCCTATGACGCGATGGGACGGGTACAGGCT
>JAGVBM010000364.1 GCA_020059765.1 Bacillota bacterium | reverse complement strand
TGCCAGTAAAAACATACTTGCCGAAGGCAAAAGACTTCTTTCAGCGTAAGGTTACGCAAACCGTAGGAACTACGGGGATCGCTTGGTCAATTAGTCGAGGTTACTCGATTCTACCCAAGAATCTCGCGACTTTATCGTGAGAGGTTCAAGCAGGCACATGGTACAATAGTGCGTGTTCAGAAGAATTGCCCAGGCAAAAGATGTTGAGGTGCAAGCGGTCAATTCATTACAACTCTTGCTATTATGCATCCGGACGTGAACTATATCGGCATTGAAAAGTTTCAGGAAGTGAGTGTAAGGGCTTTGCATAAGAAGCAGGCACGGCAAGTTGACAATCTTGCTTTGCTTTGATTTGTTTGGATGCTACCCATATTTTGGATGTATTCGCCGAGCAAGAAGTGGACCGGATTTACCTGAATTTCAGTGATCCGTGGCCCAGAAAGAAACACGCGGACAAGCGGCTGACGACCAAGCCTTATTTGGACAAGTACATGCAAATTCTAAAACCGGGCGGATCCATTCACTTTAAAACCGACAACGAAAGCCTGTTTGAGTTCTCGTTGAACACCTTGTCCGATGCGGGGTGGCGGCTGCGCAGCATCACGTTTGACCTGCATAACAGCCCGTTTCAGGAAGACAATATCATGACAGAATACGAAGAAAGATACGTAAAACAAGGACGCCCCATCTATCGATTGGAAGCGTTCTGTCCAACAGTTCAATGATGTCTTCGGGCATTCCGGAAATTATTGAAGCACTTGAGGAAACTTAATGGTATGTTAAAGGTAAGAATCGGATAATTTTATTATACAAAGTACAAATACCCGGAAGACGAGTCAAGGAACAGAAGTTGAGGTGGCAAACCATGAAATTCATTGACCAATTATATGAATTATATAAGAATCAACTCACGGGTGACGAAGAAGACGTATTATTGGTCGTATCCGGTATTCTGTCAGAGTTGAACCGCGATGAACTGTTGGCGCTCATGAACGATATGACATATGAAGAGATTTATCAAATGATCGGTTCGTATATGGTGGAAAAGCTTCGTGTAAAACTAATCGAAAATGGGGCCGGAGTTCCGTCCGAACCCCTTCCGGATGGTCGCATCCACTAGTGTTCACTATTTTGTAAAACAAATACGGGTAGAGGTATAGTATACTGAATGTGAAAAGAGGAACAAATTAATCTTTTGGGGAGGAAAAACCCATGGAAAGTCAACAAGCTCCGAAAATGTCCATCATTTTGATTTCCCCCGATCTTGAGAAACTGCATGCCGGTTCATTGGTTGGCTCCGTTGCAGCGGCAGCCGGAATGACCGTCAGTGTGTTTGTCACAATGGGAGCATTAAAAGGTTTCCGCAAAGTTAATGTAGAAGCGAAAAACTTCGATCATGACGAACTTGGGCAGGCGATGTTGGAGAAGAACCTGCCGCTTTTCTACAACCTGCTGGAAGACGGCAAAGAAGTGGGCG
Source organism: Bacillota bacterium (assembly GCA_020059765.1). GTDB lineage: Bacteria > Bacillota > Bacilli > Tumebacillales > Effusibacillaceae > Effusibacillus. The sequence continues at coordinate 2,269 of JAGVBM010000364.1, read as the reverse complement.
ATCTCCAGGTTTACGCTTGCGCAATGGCTATGGATCTTATGGGCTGGGAAAAAACTGAAATGCTCGACATTCTCGATGATGTGATCGGAATCACAGCCTTCCTGAACATGTCGCAAGGCAGCCAAGTCATCGTCATGTAATTTGGAATAGATAAAAGCTAATCAAAAAGGTTATTATAAAGTTATTATATAGGAATTCTAAAGGAGGTTTGTCTTTATGTCAACAGAAATTGCAAAAACGGTTGATGCGCGCGGTTCATTCTGCCCAGGACCTTTGATGGAAATTATCAAAGCTATGAAAACTTCCACAGTAGGAGATGTTCTCGAAGTGTGGTCGAACGACCAAGGTTCTGTCAAGGACATCCCGGAATGGATCAACAAAGTCGGACATGAACTCGTTTACACGGAAAATGCGGGAGATTATTGGAAAATCGCAATTCGCAAGATGAAATAGTCCGCTTAGGGGAGATCCGATATGAGCAAACATGTGGTTATTTTAGGCGGGGGTGTCGGCGGTACCATGGTGGCGAACCATATCGCCCGCACCATACCCGAAGAAATTAAAAACGGTGACGTGAAAGTCACTCTTTTATCCAATGATCAAAAACATATCTATCAACCAGGGTACTTGTTTGTAGCATTCAACGAAGCGCACATGGGTCAGTTTGAACGGAAAGAAAAAACCTTGTTAAGCCCCGGAGTCAACTTGGTAATTGACAATATCGTAAAGATCGACAAACAGGCAAAAAAAGTATTCAGCGACAAAGGAACGGCATATGCGTACGACTATTTGGTCATTTCCACGGGATCCGTTCCGACGTTTGACACCATTCCCGGTCTGGCGGAAGACAGTCACAACTTCTATACCCGCGAAGGGGCTCTCAAACTGCGTGACGCATTGGCGAACTTCACCGAAGGCAAAATCGTGGTGACTGTTGACGTACCGCACAAATGCCCGGCTGCTCCGCTGGAAATGAGTTTGATGCTCGACGATTACTTCCGCGTGCGCGGTCTGCGCGACAAGGTTGATATCACCTATACGTATCCGATCAGCCGCGTGCATGCACTGCAGTCGGTTGCGGACTGGGCGGCACCGGAATTTGAACGTCGCGGCATCAATGCGGAAACGTTCTTTAACCTGGAGACGGTCGACACGGAAAAGAAACTGGCGATCAGTATGGAAGGAACCGAACTGCCGTACGATTTGCTGATTTCGATTCCAACCCACCGCGGTTCGAAAGTCATTATCGATTCCGAACTGGGGGATGAAAACGGATTTATTCCAACGGATCGTCACAGCTTGAAAATGATCGGGGACGATTCCATCTACGTATTGGGTGACGCAACCAATCTGCCGATCAGCAAAGCAGGCTCGACTGCCCACTATCAAACGGAAACGGTTGTTCACAATATCATTTCGGAACTGCACGGACTTCCGCCGAGAGCGCATTACGATGGCAAGGTCGTTTGCTTCCTTGAGTCGAAAATGGACGAAGCAAGCTTCATCGAATTCACCTACAACAAACCGCCGCAGCCTGCTGTACCGTCCGAAATGCTGTTTTGGTTCAAGCTTGCGTACAACGAAATGTACTGGCTCTTCGCCCGTGGGCTCCTATAGGGGGGATTGGCGATGACAACAGAGCAAACAAACACGAGTCACAAAGAACAGTTAGAGGGTTTGATGAATGTAGCGTTTGATGCGGTCACTCCGGGTGTGGTCAAAAACCTCATGGGAACCGTTGTGCAATTGATGGAAATGGTCGATACAATCAACAACCCTGAAATGCTGGAACTGCTGCAGGAAGTAAGCCGAATCAGCAAAGAATTGAAGGAAATGATGAAGGTCGTGGAAGAATTGCAAGCGACCGGCGGATTGCCTGTTTTGGTTGAGGCAATGGGATTGATCAAAACCGCCCGCGATGCGTTGAACTCCACCGTTGTAACACGCGGATTAAACACAGGCGTGAAAGCTTTCGGCTTGGTCGACGACATGCTGCAATATGAAGGGGATCAATTGATCTCGAAAGTGCTGAAAGCGGCGTATGACAGCCAAAACGATACCTCGCAAGAGGGCAGCATCGGTGTCTTGCAAATGATGAAAATGTTGAAAGACCCGGACATCCAGAAAAGCTTGCAATTTGTGTTCAAACTGCTGAAGAACTTGGGCAAGCAACTGGATTAGGATCAGAAATTTGGACTAGGAAGAAATCGCAATCAAGCTTGCAACCGAACAACAATGTCCTCCCGCCCCACTGGCAACGTGTGGGCGG
>JAGVBM010000030.1 GCA_020059765.1 Bacillota bacterium | reverse complement strand
CGTGTTTACGGTACTGACTGCATTGACGGATTTGGGTTACATAGGTGTCGCCTTGGGCTTGATGATCGAAGTCATTCCCAGCGAAATTGTGCTGGCATACGGCGGGTATCTCATTACTCTCGGTAAAATCAACTTTGCAGGAGCCGTGATCTCAGGAACAATCGGCGGCGTGATTGCCCAATTGTTCCTGTATTGGATGGGACATTACGGTGGACGACCTTTTTTGGAAAAGTACGGAAAATACTTTTTGATTCGTAAAAAGCATATCGAACATGCGGAGGCCTGGTTTGACAAATACGGTCCCGGCGTCATCTTTACCGCCAGATTTATACCTGTCGTACGTCATGCCATTTCGATCCCGGCCGGGATATCCAAAATGCCGTTCTGGAAATTTACCGGTTATACGACCCTTGCCGTGATTCCCTGGTCGATCTTTTTCATCTATCTCGGCATGCAGCTCGGAAACAATTGGCAACAAATCAATGAAATGGCCAAGCCTTATACGAAACCGGCGATCTTTGCCGCACTGTTCTTGATGGTTGCCTATATCCTGTTCACCTTGTGGAAACGGAACAGAAAACGTCCGTGAATTTGCAAAAAATTGTTCATTGCTCCGTCCCGCCCAGACTAGTACAGTGAGAATGACAAGCGTTGGTTGGCTTTCAATCTGTCTGCTTGTCAAGGGGGGGCAGCTATGAAAAAACACCGAATCCTATCGATAGGACTGTTGCTGACTGCAGGCTTTGCACTGCTTCTTTCTATTCAATCCATATCGAAAAAATGGCCTCATGCAAAAGCCGCACTGGTCATCATCCCCGAGAAAACGGTGACCCTGACCTTCGACGACGGTCCTGACCCGCGCTTTACGCCGACCGTTTTGCAAATTCTAAGTGACTATCAAGTAAACGCCACTTTTTTTGTCGTTGGCCAAAACACAGCCAAACATCCGGATCTTGTCCGCAGAATTGCTGCAGAAGGACACGCTCTGGCCAACCATACGTATACGCATCCTCATCTGGAAGAATTCCAGAAAGATCAAGTCGTTTCCGAATTGACCGCTGCCGACCGGATCATGACCGAGGTGGCGGGCCGTTCGGCTGTAACCCCATACTTCCGGCCACCCCGTGGAAATATCAGTTCAAATATTCTTCAATCACTCAAACTGTCGGGCAAACAGATGGTGTTGTGGAACGTTTGTGTCGAAAACTCATCCACACACACACCTGAAGAAGTTCGTTCCCGCGTCATGCGGGAGATCCGCGAACGAAACGGCGGGATCATTCTGGCCCACGACGGCGATTTGGACCGGTCGTTGACCGTCCAATCCCTCCCCTTGATTTTGCGAGATTTGAAACAAGAAGGGTATCGGATTGTGACCCTGTCCGACTATCTGGAGCAGCAAACGAGAAAAGCAAAGGAAGACATAGGATTCGTATTTTAATCCGGGTTTATGAATCAATTTGAATCCTTTAAATTAAAAGACGTTCCCTAGAAAGAGGAACGCCCTATTCCCAACCCCGTATTGACGCGTCTTAACTAATCTTCGCCTCAATCCTCAATTTATCCGCCACCATCGCGATGAATTCGCTATTGGTCGGCTTCGCTTTGCCAACGCTTACCGTGTACCCAAAGACGGAGCGGATGGCATCGACATTGCCGCGGCCCCATGCCACTTCGATTGCGTGACGGATGGCCCGTTCGACACGGCTTGGCGTGGTGTTGTACTTGTCGGCGATTTTCGGATAGAGGACTTTCGTAATTGAGCCGAGAATCTCCACGTCTTTATACACCATATTGATTGCTTCCCGCAAATAATGATAGCCCTTGATATGAGCCGGAACGCCAATTTCATGAATGATGTTGGTGATCGAAGCGTCCACATTCTTGCCGCGGGTCATGACCGGGGTTTTGTTGTTGCCGCTGGGAACCCGAACCACTTGCCGAATCCGGTTGATCAGGATATCCATATCGAAGGGTTTCAAAATATAATAGGAAGCCCCAAGTTCAACAGCCCGTTTGGTGATCGTTTCTTGTCCGAAAGCGGTCAGCATGATGATCTTCGGTTCCTGATCCAAGTTCATCGTTTGAATCTTTTCCAAGACCCCGATGCCGTCCAAAACAGGCATGATAATATCTAAGATCACCACGTCCGGGTTATCATGATCGATCATTTCCAATACTTCGTTCCCGTTGTAGGCAATACCCACAACTTCCATATCGCGTTGTTCGGAAATAAATTCCTTCAGCAAATCAGCAAATTCCCTATTGTCGTCTGCTACAAGAACTTTAATGAAACCCATCGGATATCCCCCTCTAAACCTACAGTTTCGAACAGTTAATATTCTTCGACAAAAGGATGGGTACTCCTTCCAATCTCACGTAAAAATATTCTGACAAATTTCATCAAATTTTTTTCGACATTAAAAATTATCCTATATATATTATGTGCCAATTAGTAATTTATGTCATCTGATTTGTCGAAAATAATTAACGAAAATAGGCCTAAAGTCCTATGCTTTTTTTCGCATGTGAATTCAGGCCGCTTTCAAATGATTCAACTGAGCGGTTTTGGTCGCAATCCCCGCTTCATTCAACATCCATTCGATAAACACACCGTAACCTTGCGTGGGATCATTAACAAAAACATGAGTGACGGCACCTACCACTTTTCCGTTTTGGATGATGGGGCTTCCGCTCATTCCCTGGATGATGCCACCCGTTTTTTCAATCAGACGGGGATCCGTCACTTTGATCACCATGCTTTTGGTAGCCGGATATTTTTGTCGCAGCACATTCACAATTTCAATAGAATATTCTTCGACTTTTTGTCCTTCGACAACTGTCAAAATCTTGGCTGGACCTTCCTTGACTTGTTCGGCCAGGGCTATCGGCATTGGCTCCTTGATGTATGCATTGTCAGGCAGCTTCATCATTTTCCCAAAAACGCCGAAATCCGAGTTTTTGGTAATCATACCAAGAATCTTCGCTTCATCCAACATGATTCCGTGCTTCTCCCCTGGTTGTCCGCTGATTCCCTTGTCAATGGAAGTCACACTGGAGCGGATCATTTCTCCTTCGCGAACTGTAATCGGTTGTCCCGTATCCATGTCGGAAATGACATGTCCCAAAGCACCGAAAACGTGCTGATTCGGTGCATAAAACGTCAAGGTGCCGACCCCTGCCGCTGTATCCCGAATGTACAGTCCAATCCGGTAACTTTCCGTTTCCTTGTCCCACAATGGAGTGACGTACAGGTTGGTTTCTGACTTTGACCTGAGAACGGTAACCTCGAGCGTCCTTTTTTCCCTGCCCGCCTTATTGATTAATGACGACGCATACTCCAAACTTTGCACTTTTCGTCCGTCAATACGGGTAATCACATCTCCAATTTTGATATGGGCCGCTTCGCCGGGGGAAACGGAGCGGTCTTGGTCCTTCAGCAAATTATAACCGACTACCATAATACCGGCCGACTTGATTTTAACGCCGATCGACTGTCCGCCAGGGATCACTTTTATTTCAGGCACGACACTGACATGAACAGATTTCAAGGGGAGGAATCCGAACAATTTGACTTGCACGTCAGCATCCCCTTGCATCAACGAATCAATTTGCAGCGGCTGTTTCAGGTTAAATGCAATGGCCGATTCTGTTCTGCTGCCGTGCACCATTGCCACATTGGAATTGGAGGTGGTGACTGTCGCGTTCATGGGGAGTCCAAGAGAGAGCAAAGTGCTGTGACCTTCCAAAATTCGAATGTTGTTTGGCGTGGTGGCCCATTCGCTAACGGGAGTGTAACGAAACAACCCTACAAGAACACATGCCATGATGAGACCGAATACCCTTTTGAATATGCTTTTTTTCAACTCCGTACGCCCCCCTTTGCTCTTCCTGAATCAGGTTGTGTATTTAAAATTGCCTTTGCAGCGAGGTTTTATGCCGTACTTTCCATTTTTGCCCAAAGAAAAACCGGGTAAAAATAGCAACACCCTCCTTGTTGCCATTCCCCGGTTTTCTCTTTCATATTGATAATTTATCAGGATACTTTGTTTTTCAATTCACGAGCCTGAACCAACATCTCTTTGGCATGTTTGCGAGTGGTTTCCGTCAATTCGGCACCGGACAGCATGCGGGCTAATTCCTCAATTCGTTCCATTTCGTTCAGTTCCGTCAGAATCGTATGAGAACGTCCTTTTGCTTGTTTTTTCGCAATCAGAAAATGGGAATCCGCCATGCATGCAACCTGCGGCAGATGAGTTACGCAAATCACCTGGTTTTCGTGGGAGACAATTGACATTTTTTCCGCTACCGCCTGCGCGGCTCGACCGGAAATCCCGGTGTCGATTTCGTCAAACACAAGAGTATCCACTCCTTCTCCCGACAGAACCGATTTCAGTGCGAGCAGCGTCCGGGAAAGTTCACCGCCGGACGCGATTTTGGCAAGCGGACGCAATGGTTCTCCCTCATTGGCAGAAAATAAGAATTCAACACGGTCGATTCCCGTTTCGTTTACATGCACCCGCTCGTCCTCCACCAGAATTCCTTTTTCCTCCCGTTGAGTTTGGAAATCAATTTGGAAGCGGGTACGGGGCATCATCAAAGTCGACAGTTCTTCCACAATTTTATTGGATAATTTGTTCGCCAGGGACTTGCGTTTGTTCGACAGCTGAACGGCTTCTTTTGCAAGTTGTTGTTCCATCCGGGCAAATTCCTGCTGCAGACGGGTAAGATTTTCTTCATGATGCACCAGATCGTGCAATTCGGAACGAATTCGTTCCGCATACGCGAGGATCTCGGCAACGTTTTCGCCATACTTGCGGCGAAGACGAGTCAACGCGGCTAAACGTTCTTCCACGTCCTGCAACCGTTCGG
>JAGVBM010000187.1 GCA_020059765.1 Bacillota bacterium | reverse complement strand
CTTATGGGGCGGGTTATGGGGCTGCCTTCGGCGGAGGCTACAGTTCCCGCGCATTGAACCAGGTGATGCAGGCAGATCGTCAACCGCAGCCGCAAGCACCGCAGCCGCAGCCAACTTATGGGGCAGGTTATGGGGCTGCTTACGGCGGAGGCTACAGTTCCGGCACGCTGAACCAGGTGATGCAGGCAGACCGTCAAGCAACGACTAACTAAGTCTCTGGCTGCACCGGCATTGATCGGCAACAGATGCACGAACACTGACAGATATGAAGGAGACGGATATGTTAACCCGTCTCTTTCAATTGTTCGTTACGCTTCATGCCCCCCGATCTTGCGGGCCCGATCCGGTAAAATACCGGCGGCGGTCAGGGAAATTCCGCGAAATAAAGCCAAGCTGCCATATCGATCACGGATTTCGTCCATGGCAAAACTTAAAGCTCGCTCCTTTTCCACATCGTAAAACAGATTTAATTGCACAAACTCATCCTCTGCCAAATTAGTAACCTGCACGTTCAGCGATCGTGCCGGCGAACCGCTCCACCACTTGCGGAACAGTTTGCGGACGACTTGATAAATCGGCCATGTGGCGTTGGTATGAACCGGTAAGGAAGCGGAACGGGAAAAACCGGACAGCAGATTGCCGTCACGGATTCCAACATGAATCGTCTTTCCCGATTTTCCAATCTTTCGCATGCGTCGGCAGACTTCCTCCGTCAATTCCAGCAATACGGTTTCAATTTCGTGAGCTTCCGTGTAATCCCGGTGAAGTGTAATGGCGTGACCGATTCCTTTCATGGCGTCATGAAACGTGGTTGGAACAAGCGGCGAATGATCTTCTCCCCAGGCGCTCATATGGTACACTTCCCCCATGACGCCCCACCGCTTGACCAGATGATGTTTGGGATAACGGGCAAGATCTCCGATCGTGCGAATTCCCATCCGATTGAAATTCCGTTTCATGCGGGATCCCACTCCGAACAGTTCTTCCACCGGCAGAGGATGCATTTCCGAAACAATCTGATCGGGCGACCATTCATGGATCCCTTCAGGCTCATTTTTCCCGCGAGCTTCCATGCAGACTTTGGCCACCAATTTGTTGTATCCGATTCCGATGGAACAGGTAACGCCCAATTGTTCCCACAGATATTTTTTGAAAAGACGAGCCACATTCCAAGCGTCTCCCCATAACCGTTCCGTTCCCGTCGTTTCCAGGAACAGTTCATCGATGCTGTATACTTCGACCCGATCGGTAAAGGAGCGGGCAATCTCCAGAATCTGCAGCGATACGTCAATATACGTTTGCATATGGGGGCGCACAACCATAGCTTGTGGGCAGACGGCCAACGCTTCCCCGCAGGTCATGGCTGTTTTGACGCCGAATCGCTTTGCCTCGCGGGAGGCTGCCAGCACAATACCGCGCCGCTCCTCCGGATCTCCGCATACCAGAACCGGTTTGCCCCGCAATTCAGGATTGTTTGCCTGTTCAATGGTTGCATAAAACGAATTCATGTCGGCGAGCAGTACGGTTCGTTGTTTGGAACTGGGTGGGTTCATGCGAATCTCCTTGTCCGTAACATTTTCTTTCAGTGGGACTATGGAATATTGTATACCAGAACGTATGTTCGTATCAATTCGAAAGAAGGAATTGGAGGATATGCGGACATTCCTGACGAATGTAACAGGTAAACATCTAAAATCTGAAGGAGGGAGTTTCCTATGGCAATGGAATCGATGAAAGCGATTATTTGCCGCATTTCTGCGGAAGAATATGCATTGAATGTCAATCATGTATTATCCATTGAACGGATTCAAAACATCCGTCCGGTTCCTCACACGGAAGCCCATATGGCGGGGATCATGCAGCTTCGCGGCTCGATCGTGCCGGTCATGGATTTGCGCAGTTGGCTCGGATTGGAGCCAACCGGACAAGATCACGAGGGGCAAGCGGAGAAACGGATCGTGGTAACGGAATACAACGATAAACGGCTGGGATTGATCGTCGATGCCGCAACCGATGTGACGGACATCGACTTGTCGTCTGTTCAATCGGTCGAAATGAATGAGGGGTCCAAAGAGATCAGCCGGGTGGCAAATCTGGACAGCCGCCTGATCTTGATTCTTGATGTTCCGACGTTGATTGACAAGTTGCATTTTGTGTTTGATCAGGTGGAAACGGCGTAAGTTCTCGACCGCGCAGGTTGAGACAAGCCGAAACCCCCGTTTCGCATTAGGCGAGACGGGGGTTTTTCCATGTTTTGCAAAAATGTCCGGTGCTGCAGATTCATTTCTCGGGTGATACAGGGTCCCGCAGCTTGCTTGCGAGCGAAGTGTGCAATTATTCCTCGTCGCTTTGCGATTGTCCGACGAAGATCATCACATACTTGATCAGTTCAAGCAGGGAGATCAGAGCCGCCGCCACGTAGGTCAAAGCCGCCGCGCCGAGCACCTTGTTCACGCCTCGTTCTTCCGTGTTGCGGATAAATCCTTCCGACACCATCAATGCTTTGGCACGGGAGCTGGCATTGAATTCAACCGGCAGGGTTACCAATTGGAAAGCGACCGCAGCGGAGAACAGGATGATCCCCAGACCGATCAGGTTCGCCATTTGCAGAAAAAACCCTCCGAGCAGCAAAAACGGTGCGAGGCCGGACGCGAAGTTCACCATTGGGAACATGCGGTGCCGCAATACCAGCATCGGATAGGACACTTTGTGCTGAATGGCGTGCCCTACTTCATGACTTGCCACCGACAGGGAGGCAATGGAGTTGCCGTAGTAGACCGGTTCTGACAAACGCACTGTCCGCGAAAGCGGGTCGTAATGGTCGGTTAACCGTCCGCGGACAGGTTCGACAGGAACGTCGTACAATCCCTGACGGTCAAGCAAGATGCGTGCCGCCTGTTCGCCGGTCAGGCCGGATGATGCGGGAACTTCGGCCCATTTGTTAAAGTTTCCTTTGACCTTGAATTGTGCCCAAATGGAAAGTCCAAATGCAATCAGGATCAGAAAATCCATCGGATGAAAAAACATGGTTGATGTTGTCCTCCTTTTTGTTAAAGAGAAGTTTAAAAAAGTTGTATATGAAAAAAGACCTTCACGCGGATGTGTTGCGTGAAGGTCTTGCACAACCCGTAACATGTGGGTCCGACATACCGAGCAAATTTGCTGGACTGACGATATGTCGACCGGTATAAACCGGCAGCTACTCCCCTTACAATCGCTATTATACTAGATTCGGTTAAAAAAATGAACTACCTGTCAGAGTATTCGTATCCGTTTACCACGAGTTCCAATTTTCCGGTGGAAGGATCGATCACAAGCCCGTGCACGGGGATCTTGGCTTCCGCAAGAAACGGGTGATTGACGATGACGGAAACCGAATCGCGCACACTGTCGTAGACATTGTCGAAGTTTTTCAGCCAAACATGCAAATCGATGCCTGCGTGCTCCATCATATGTATGGTTTTTTCAGAAATCCCCCGCTGCAGCATTTTCTCGACAAAAATCTCCTTGCCCACGCTTTGCATCCCGCAGTCATGGTGACCCACCACCAACACTTCATCGGCTTCCAGCATGTGAATGGCAATCAAGATAGAGTGCATGACAGATCCAAAGGGATGGTGAACTTGCGCACCTGCTGACTTGATAATCTTCGCATGTCCCTGGGTGATTCCCATGGCCCGTTCCAAGAGATCCACAAGCCGGGTGTCCATGCAAGTCAGAATCACCATTCGCTTGTCGGGAAATTTGTCCGTCTGATAATCTTGATACAGTTCTTGGGCCACGAATTTCTCGTTGGATTCCAGGATTTGATACAAGTTTTCGGTTTTGTTCATATTCTGGCAGTCCCCCATGTCCCCATTATAGCATGCGCTGACGGGTCGCGACATAGAATGCGGCAAAGCTCGCGGTAGCGATAAGATTGATCAGAGTTGCCAAAACGAACAGCAGGATCGCACCGTTGGAATCGTAGACGAGCCCGCCGAGGACAGGACCCAACATTCGGCCGCCCGTTCCCGCGCTTGCCGCAATTCCTTGATAAAATCCGGCGCGTTCCTTCGGCGCCAACAGATTGATCAGAGCGGGAACGCCGGGCAAAATAATCATTTCGCCAATTGTCAAAACCGTCATGCTCAACAGAAGACCGCTGTATGTCGGCCAGACACTGAGCAGCGCAAAAGCAACCGTGTATAAAATGCCGCCAGTGACGATCTGCACCGACAATCGCGGCAGAAACCGTTTCAGCAATTGTGTCAGAAAGGGTTGGCCCAAGACAATCAGGATTCCGTTTAAGGTCCACAGGAAACTGTAAGAGCTTAGCGAATAACCGGACGATTTGGTAAACACGGCAATCGGTCCAACCCATTGGGAATAGGCGATCCACGAGAACATGATCCCGATTGCCAACAAGGCAACAGGGACTGCCGCAGAAGGAACCGCTACGCTCGCTTCAATCGGTTGGTGGGGCATATGTACGACAGGAACAGCCATTTCCCGCTCGGTTTCCCTCTGCCGTTTGTTTCGCAATGCATACAGAAAAAAACCCACATATACCAGATAGGATAGGCTGTTTAGCACAAAAACAAGCAAAAACGACACTTCTGCCAACAATCCGCCGAGG
>JAGVBM010000106.1 GCA_020059765.1 Bacillota bacterium | reverse complement strand
TCCGCAATCCACTCGTTTACATTTCGCGAATCAATATGTAAAGTCGTTTCATCTTCCCTGCGAATCTCGGAACCAAGGGACATTGTGACTTTGCTGATCGTTTCCACGTCGGTCAACCAGGGCGCGTCTTCAATCATGCTTGTGCCTTCCGACGCCAGGATGGATGCCGCGATAATCGGCAAAACGGAATTTTTGGCACCGTCCACTTTGATGCTGCCAGACAGTCGATTTCCGCCACGAATCAAAAACTTCGACAATGTTGCAACCTCCGCCCATGGCGGGTGTGACCTGCCGTTCAGGTCTCTCCCGTCCTTAATACTCAAGTGTGATGATGGGAGCACCCACGAGAACCCGTGTCCGCTTCTGGTAATTGTCCCATTGCACCACAACTTGCAAATTCATCGGTTTTCCGTTGGTCCATATACGTTCCTTGGTTACTGCAGAAAACCCGGAAACGCTTGTCAACTGATCGGAACGCAATGCTTCCACTTCCTTGGCTTTCACGGAAGAAAAAACGCGTTTTATCAGTTGATCACGGTCCGTGATTTTAATTCTATCATTCAAAAATCCTTTGATACAAGTGCTAATTTGTGGAGTGGCGCCCACCTCTCGAACAGTTTCTCGCACTCTGTTAATCGTATCTGTTATATCCCGCACATTTTTCGATCGTCGTTCCACTTTCACCACTAAAGTGGTCTGGGGTTGTTGTCCCTCCAGGTTCATCGAATTGAGGATCAGGGTGACGTCTGCGCTGTCATCCCATTTTCCATGCAATTGATAAATCCGCTGCTGCAGCTCGCTGTTTTTATATTCTTGCGGATTGGGAATCTGCAGTGCCTCATTCATTTTCTTCGCCATCTTAACCAGTTCGTTCATCTCGACAAACTGCTGATTCACCACTGACCAGTTGTGCACCGAGTATCCTTCCGCTTCTGCGCTGCTCGCATCAAAAGCCTGCGTCAACATGTCACCCATATGCATTTCTTTGGCGAAGGAAGGAGTGGTCGGATAGGCGTAAATGACACCGATAATCAAACAGATGATAAGTACAGAATAAGCCAATTTGTTCATGATCTATACCTCCGGATCAAATCTAGCAACTCTATCAATCAGCTTGACCCGATCCGGGAAGTACTATACCTGAAATGGAAATTTTGGAGACAAACGATCTGCTCCTCCTGATCGTCAAACACTTCGTTTCTCCGTCTCACCCGTTCAAATAGCGCAGCAGCAACGACGCACTAAGATACTGCAGCATGAATTGCCCCAGCACATACCCGAGATTGATTGCCAGAATCAGCCGCAGCATCCGGGCTGTCGGTCCTCGAAAATCCCGCAAGAACAGGTCCCACTTGACACTGCCAAGGGCATACCACGCCACTGCAATTGCCAACAAATAGGCAATCACTTGTACGAGTCCGTATAGTCCGGTTGTTACGGGCAATGATATTGTCGGAAACATGAACAAGCTCCTTCCTCACAATTCTTGCTTCTCTATTCGTAAATCGATCAATTCAGACAAAACGAAGCAATTCTCGCACCAATAAATGTACCGTTGTTGAAGGATTGGCTTTGGCAGGGTTGTTTTCAGGGTGTTTTGCGAGTAGAGTTGCAGCAGATTTAATAGCTGCTTGCTGATTGCCGCTCCGTAGCAAAAGATCATAAATTTCTTCGTCATTCTTTTTGTACTTTCGCCCCAGGAATTCCTCTAACTTAACTATGTAATCATTTCTTGTAATTGCAGAATCAAAATAATAAAAGTGCAGTAAAAACCAAAGTTCGAAGGCTTCATTTGAATAAGCAACTTTTATGTTATTTTGGTTTGCTAATGTAATCGCATTATTAAAATGTTTTGCGGGGAACGAATCTTTATCGAAAACTACCCACACTTGGTCGTATCCTGGAGTTGCTGTGCGTTTTAGTTTAATGGCCTCTCTCACAACATATTCTGTATTGGCCCCTGTTCCAACAACATCAACATCAACCGTTGTCACTCGAAAGCTTCGAAAGTAATTTGGTTCGGTTCTTTCTCCCTCACAAACTATTAAAAAGCGATCCTTAGGTGGTCCCTTAGTGCCAACTTTACGCTTTAAGACTGGGGATCGCCTTTTATGAAACAGGTTATCAGTCCCCATTTCTTCCCTCCAAGTTCAATGATCTCAAGATAGGAATAGCCCCATACTTTCCGAGAATATAATCTTTCCTAAAAGATGCGTCATTCCTGACTTTTTTATTATTGTATTCATATTCTACCAGTGAATACAAATGGGTACATCCATAGCGGTCTTTTTCGGTAAACCAAATTTGATCCCGTCGCAAAGAACTGATTTCCAGTAAATTTGTATCGTGTGAGTTAAAGATAAACTGGGCATTCTGATTATTTTCTTGTGAGTTAAACAATTGCAGGATGAAACGGGTAAGTAATGGATGTAATCTCGCATCCAATTCGTCCACGATTAAAACTCTTCCGTTCTCCAACGTGTCCAACACTGGCCCTGAGAGTGCCACGACCTTCTTTGTCCCCTCTGATTCCAACTCATCCATTTCAAACGTTTCATACCCGACGACTTGTCTATTCGCATCAAATTTTTTGTGTGTCGTATAAACTGCAGTTCCAACGACTTCCTGTGACAAAAAAAACTCTTTTACATGATCTGGAAGATAGGAAGGCAATGCATCAGGGGAAACCTCAAAATTTTTTGTAAAGATATCCTCAATTCCAAAGTCGGTTACTCTAATAAAAT
>JAGVBM010000171.1 GCA_020059765.1 Bacillota bacterium | reverse complement strand
CGGGCGGGCGGACAGCCAGCCCGGCTTTCTTTCCGTGAGTCAACAGCCTGTGGTACAATCAGCTCACAATACTTGTCAAAGCAGGGATGTGTAATGCAAATTCTCGTTGTGGAAGATGATAGGGCGTTGTTGAATGTGATGACGGAAGTGCTGCAGGACGAATCCTATCAAGTTCACTCGGCCACAACCGGCGACGAAGGATATCTGTTGGCGGAACAAGGCATTTATGATCTGCTGATCCTAGACATTATGCTGCCTGGCATGAGCGGATTGTCGATCATCCAAAAACTGCGCGGCAAATCGGTCAAAACACCGATCCTCTTGGTTACGGCCAAAGACAGTGTGGAAGATCGCGTGAAAGGGCTGGATGCAGGGGCGGACGATTATCTGACCAAGCCTTTCGCGGTGGCCGAATTGTTGGCCCGCGTTCGTGCTTTGCTGCGCCGCCACGGACAAACAACTCCTGATGGTGAAATCAACTACGGTCCCATCACCTTGCGCCCCTATTCGCACGACGCGTTTGCAGGCGATCTGCCGTTGAAATTGACTATAAAAGAATACGAATTGCTGGAGTATTTCTTGCGAAATCGGGAGCAAATCCTGACCCGAGAGCAGATCTTTGACCGGGTATGGGGATTCGATTCGGAAGCATCTTCCGCCGTCGTTGATGTGTACGTGCATTATTTGCGCAAAAAACTTGCGCAAGGCGCCGCCGACCATCTGATCCACACCGTTCGCGGCGTGGGATTCATGCTGAAGGAGAAATCATGATGTTCAAACGAATCCGCAACCGTCTGGTTCTGCTGAACGCGGTCGTATTTTTTCTGATTCTCGGCAGTTTTGGGGCAATGATCTATTCATTTATGCAGTATCGTTTGTACTCGCAAGTTGACCAATCCTTGCGGCAGGCGGTCGAACGAATCCAAACCGGCCACTTCGGGGAAATGATGCGCGGGCGTCCGATGGAACGCGCCATTGACCGCAGAATCTTTTATCTGTTGTGGGATAAAAACGGGCAGCTGATCCAGCAACTTCCCGATCAGGCCATTTATGAACAGGACATGGAATTGTTCCGTTCGGCTCTCGCCAGCCCCGGGACTGCCAACTCCGACATTCAGACCGTCAGATTAAACAATCATGCCTACCGTGTTCTCCTGCTTCCGGCCGACGCGTCCGGGAAATCCCCTAGCGGAGCGAATCCCTTCGAACGGTCATCGATTGCAGCCATTCAATTGATTCGCGCCCTGGATCCCGAACAGGAGATGCTGTCCAGTCTGCTGGTCGTCATCGTAATCGGCAGCATTGGCGGGGGTATGGCCGCCATTCTGGCCGGTCTGTTTCTTGCTCATCGCGCCTTGATACCGATCCGCAGATCCTGGGACAAGCAGCAACAGTTTGTAGCCGATGCCTCCCATGAATTACGCTCGCCGCTGGCGGTAATTCAGGCTAACACGGAACTGCTGCTGCGTCACCCTGATGCTACTGTCGAACAACAGAGTCAATCCATTTCTGCGGTGTTGAAGGAAACCAAACGCATGAGCAAACTGGTCGCCGACCTGCTGACACTAGCCCGCACCGACTCCAATGAATTGCAGATCAATCGCAGCACGCTTTCCTTTGACCAGATCGTTGCTGAAACGACCGCCCATTTTCAGCTATTGGCCGAATTGAAACAGATTCGTTTGCATACCCGGATTGAACCGAACATCGTACTGGAAGCCGATGAGGAACGCGTTCGGCAATTGTTGATCATCTTATTGGACAATGCCCTCAAATATACGCCGGAACACGGAGTAGTCAGCGTGGAGTGCCGGAAACTCGTTCAACATGTGCAAGTCACGATTACGGATACGGGAATCGGCATTTCGGATCAGGACTTGCCTTTGATTTTCGAACGCTTTTATCGGGCAGACAAAATTCGTTCCCGGCAAGAAAACGGAACCGGTTTGGGACTGTCCATCGCCAAATGGATTGTAGAAGCGCACGGCGGCAAAATCGTTGCGGACAGTGAGATCGGTAAAGGAACAACCGTTACCTTCACGCTGCCGTTAAAGAAGTAAAAAAGGTGCAGGAGGACTATTCTCTACCGCCCCAGCATCGTCAGGGTTTCGTGTGCGGCATGCTGCTCCGCTTCTTTTTTGGAACGACCCACACCTACTCCGTAAGCCGTGTCGTTGATTAACACCTGAGACACGAATTCCCGGCTGTGGGCCGGTCCCCGCTCCTCCAGGATGCGATAGCTGAGAGTTCCCATGTTCTCCCGCTGCACATGCTCCTGCAGCAGGGTCTTGAAATCAGAGAGCAGCAGGCCGTGCACGTTTTCCAACTCCGGCAAAACGTAGTTCTGCACGAACGATCTCACCGCCTGCAGCCCCTGATCCAAAAACAAGGCTCCCATGAACGCTTCGAACACGTCCGCCAACAACGCCGGACGTCTCCGTCCGCCCGACAATTCTTCTCCCCGGCCTAACCGTATGTATTTGTTAAATTGCAGCTTGGTCGCAAATTTCACCAAGGACGGTTCGCAAACAATCGCCGCCCGCATCCGGGTCAATTCTCCTTCGGGAAGGGTCGGATAGCGTTCAAACAAATATTCGCTGATCAGCAACTCCAGTACGGCATCGCCCAAAAATTCCAACCGTTCGTTGTCTTGTCCGTTTTCGCCCCGGTGTTCATTTCGATAGGAAGCATGAGTAAAAGCCTGTTTCAAGAGAGAGGGATTTACAAACTGAAACTGCAAGGATTGCTGCAATTGATCAAATTTCGAAGCCACCGTGTCTCACCTTATCTTGTAACGTAATGACCCCGGTGCGGTTCGCACCAGGGATCACACATTATCCTTCGTATTTTCGGAAAATAATGGATGCGTTGTGCCCGCCAAATCCAAACGAATTGGACATGACCACATCTACTTTGGCTTCCCGCGCTTGATTCGGTACGTAATCGAGGTCGCATTCCGGATCCGGATTGTCCTGATTGATGGTCGGAGGAAGGACTTGATGTTCAAGAGCCTTCATACAGGCGACGGCCTCCACTCCACCCGCAGCACCCAGCAAGTGTCCGGTCATCGATTTGGTCGACGAGACAGCCACTTTGTAAGCATGGTCGCCAAACACCTTTTTAATTGCCAACGTTTCGAATTTGTCGTTATAATCGGTCGATGTTCCATGTGCATTAATGTAGTCGATCTCTTCCGGATGAATGCCCGCATCGAGAATCGCTTCCCGCATGGCACGTGCCGCGCCTTCCCCTTCCGGTGCAGGCTGCGTGATATGATAAGCGTCTCCGCTCATGCCATACCCTATGATCTCTCCATAAATTCGAGCACCCCGTTGCAATGCGTGCTCCAACTCTTCCAGGATAATTACGCCGGAGCCTTCTCCCATGACGAATCCGTCACGGTCACGGTCAAAGGGACGGCTGGCTTTTTCGGGAGCCTCATTGAAGGAAGTAGCCAACGCCTTGGCAGAAGAAAAGCCGGCGACGGCAAGGGGCAAAACGGTTGCCTCAGCACCGCCGCAAATCATCACGTCGGCAGCTCCTCGCTCGATGATTTTGAATGCATCCCCAATCGCATTGGTACCTGTGGCGCATGCGGAAATCGGCGACGAGTTCGGTCCTTTCGCCCCGAGAAAAATTGAGATCTGACCGCTGGCAATGTCACCGATCATCATGGGGATGAAAAACGGCGACACACGGCGCGGACCTTTTTCCAACAACGCTTGATGTTGTTCCGTCAGAGTTTCCAGTCCGCCAATGCCGGACCCCACATATACGCCGACGCGTTCCGCGTTTGCTTCTGTAATTTCAAGTTTGCTGTCCTGCATGGCCATCTTGGCGGCAGACACGGCGAATTGTGCAAATCGGTCCATGCGCCGGGCTTCTTTTCGATCAATGTAATCTTCCGGGTTGAAATCTTTGACTTCCGCTGCGATCTGGCAGGGATAATCGG
>JAGVBM010000111.1 GCA_020059765.1 Bacillota bacterium | reverse complement strand
TTCTTCATTCCGTCCGATCAACGGATTTTGAAACATGAAATTGATATGATCCCGGATCAGCATCAAATCTCCGGGTTCCCAATCGGCATTGATTCCGCCCGCCGCGTTTGTCACCAGCAGTTTGTCAATTCCGAGCTGTTTCATCACCCGAATCGGAAACGTGACCTGATCCAACCCGTATCCTTCGTAAAAGTGAAACCGCCCCTGCATCATCACCACATTATGTCCGGCAAACTTGCCAAAGACGAATTGTCCCGCGTGCCCTTCGACGGTTGAGACGGGAAAGTGCGGAATGTCCCGGTAAGGAATCGCTACCGGCTGTTCGACTTCTTCCGCCAGCATGCCCAGACCCGATCCCAATACCAGTCCGATTGCCGGAGACATGTTGATCCGGGATTGAATCGTTTTCACCGCTTCATTGATTTTGCTAAGCATTTCCGCCACTGCTGTTTGCCCCCATTCGTTAACAAATTGACTGCAAGAATCTCTATTTGATCCGAGGAAAAAACGATGTACCGATCCCCGGATTCGGAACGCCGAAATTATCTGCGATCGTCGCTCCAAGATCGGCAAATGTGGACCGTACTCCCAGATCAATCGCCGCATCCATTTTTTTATGAAAGATCAGCAGAGGGACAAATTCACGGCTGTGATCGGTGCCCGATGTTGTCGGATCACACCCGTGATCGGCTGTCAAGATCAGCAGATCGGTCTCCTCCATGGCTGAAACGATATCCGGCAATCGGCCGTCAAATTGTTCAATCGCCTTGGCAAACCCCTGCGGATCGTTACGGTGACCGTATTTCGCGTCAAAATCGACCAGATTGGCAAAGATCAAACCGTTTTTCAGATCTTTCAAATAAGCAAGTGTTTTCTCCACGCCGGCCATATTGTCTTCCGTATGGGTGCCGCCGGTAATTCCGGAACCGCCGTAGATATCTTCGATTTTGCCGATTCCGATGACGTCGTAACCCGCTTCCTGCAATTCATTTAACACCGTTCGTCCGAATAGAAGGGAATAATCCCGCCGATTGGCCGTACGGGTAAACTGTCCGTCAGCGCCGATGAACGGACGTGCGATTACGCGCCCCACTCCGTGCGGACCGACCAGCATTTCGCGGGCGATTTCACAGTACCGATATAATTCCTGTACCGGTATAACCTCTTCATGGGCGGCAATTTGAAACACGCTGTCACCGGATGTATAGACAATCGGATAGCCTGTGCGCATGTGTTCGTCACCGAGTTCTTTCAGAATTTCCGTGCCGGAAGCGGGTTTATTGCCTAAACTCTTGCGGCCGATTTCCCGTTCGAACTCGTCCATGATCTCTCTTGGAAACCCTTCCGGATAGGTGGGCAGCGGATGTTCGAGTTTGACTCCCACCATCTCCCAATGCCCGTTGGTCGTATCTTTGCCCGCCGACTGCTCGGCCATTTTGCCATAGGCACCTGTCACCGGATCGGTTGCGACGCCTGCAATCGGATGAATTCGGCCCAAACCGAGTTTGGCCATGTTCGGGACGTGGAGTCCGCCCACAAATTTTGCAATATTTCCGATCGTGTTGGAACCTGTGTCGCCATATTCGGCAGCATCCGTCATTTCACCAATCCCCAAACTGTCCAGTACGATCAGGAGGATTCGATTGTAGGTTGGCATGCAGATCCCCTTTCTTGCGTCTTGGTTGGATGATATTGTCATATCTGGGTTGTCAACATTAGGTTACCCTATGTGCCCATGTCTGACAATGCATTCCAAACAGAAGTAAAACAGCATCTCAGCAGGTCCGGGCAACCTGCGTAAGATGCTTGTGTTCACACCGTGGGACCGGAGTATGTTTCGTTGCGCGCATCTTCCTGCGCCTTGGCAAAACTTTCTTCATTCCCCATACTGCGAAATGTCGCAAGGAGAACCAACAAGGTTGCTACAAAAACCAGTCCGGCGATAAATGCCAGAACAAGCATCCGCCTCTCCCCTCTCAGTTGTTGTCCATCAAAGTATACGAGATGACGGTGTGAAAAATGACTGTCTCAGGCACGCGGGTGGGTCTTCGCGTACACTTCCTTCAGCCGGGATTTCGTGATATGCGTATAGATTTGCGTTGTAGAAATGTCTGCATGACCGAGCATTTCTTGTACCGACCGGAGGTCTGCCCCGTTTTCCAGCAGATGGGTGGCAAAAGAATGCCTTAGAGTATGAGGCGTAATGTCCTTCTTGATATTCGATTGCTTTGCGTACTTCTTGATGATTTTCCAGAATCCCTGCCGCGTTAACCGCTGCCCGTGATGATTGAGGAACAGCGACGTCTCCTGCTTGTTGCGAAGCAACTGATGACGGGAGCGGGTTGTATACTCGTGCAGAAATTGCAGCGCTACAGATCCCAACGGAATAATCCGTTCCTTTGAACCTTTCCCGTAACATTTCAAAAATCCCATGTTCAAATTGACATCGTCAATATTTAAAGAGACAAGTTCGGATACGCGAATCCCGCTCGCGTACAACAATTCCAGCATCGCTTTGTCGCGCAGACCCGCACTTTCCCGCAAATCCGGCGAATTCAACAGCACTTCCACGTCCTGTACAGACAGGACATAGGGCAGCCGTTTTT
>JAGVBM010000009.1 GCA_020059765.1 Bacillota bacterium | reverse complement strand
GTCAAACTGGACTTCTTCCAGCAAGGAGAGCGTATCCTGGAATTGTTCTTCCGTTTCTCCCGGAAACCCGACAATAATATCGGTCGTCAACGATACGTGTGGAATTGCGTCGCGAATCCGTTTCACCAGATCCAGGTAATATTCACGGGTATACCCCCGGTTCATCCGCCGCAGGATAGAATTATTGCCTGACTGAACGGGCAGATGGATATGTTCCGCCACTTTTTCCGAACGCGCAATCGTCTGGATCAACTTATCGGAAAAATTCCACGGATTCGATGTGGTAAAGCGGATGCGTTCAATCCCTTCCACCAGGTTGACGGCGGCCAACAGATCGGCAAAATCGTGAGTTTTCAGGTCGATTCCGTAATCGTTGACGTTTTGTCCTAATAACGTAATCTCTTTATACCCTTGGGCAGCCAATTCTTTCACTTCCGCCACTACATCCTCCAACAGGCGGCTGCGTTCCCGGCCGCGGGTGTAGGGGACAATGCAATAGGTGCAATATTTGTTGCATCCGTATTGAATGTTCACCCAAGCACGAATTCCGTCTTTCCTGCTTTTTGGCAAATTTTCCACGACGTCGCTTGCCTTTTCCCAAACTTCAAAGATTGTCTCTTTTGAATGATGAGCCTGTTCGACGAGTTGCGGCAATTGATGCAGATTGTGTGTTCCGAATACGACATCAATATAGGGAAACGTTTTGGCTACCATATCCTGCACAACTTTTTCCTGGGCCATACATCCGCAAAGTCCCAGAATCAATTCCGGATTGCGATTTTTCAACGGTTTTAGGCGACCGACTTCGCCGAACACTTTATCCTCCGCATTTTCGCGCACCGCACAGGTATTGAACAAGATAAAATCGGCTTCTTGATAATCGTGGGCTTGCGTATATCCCATTTCCTCCAACATGCCCGCCATGATTTCCGAATCATGCTCGTTCATTTGACAACCGTATGTCCGAATCAGGTATTTTTTCCCTTCTCCGATCCGGCCTGCTTGCTTGGCAATTTCTTTATAATCAACACGTTCTCGTTCAACCAAGGTGGGACGATGCTCATTTCCTTGCGGATTCGTCATGTCTTCCAATGTCACCAAATTGCTCATGCGGCGCACTCCTTTCGTCCATTCTATCCTAATTCGAACAGAACGACAGTCACAGAAAAACCCCGGAACATGTCGGGGTAATCCAAGTATAGCACAGGTGAACAAAACAGTTCAAATACTAATCTTATACAGGCTCTACCGAATGAAACTGCTGCAGAATTGAACATACTACAGATAAAATTGGAATATCCTTACGGAGAAGGTGATGGCATGCAAGTTCCAAAAGCGATTCGCGGGATCTTCGGTAAAATAGCCGATAAAGCGAAAGACACGGAATTTTCGGAAGAATTGACCAATGCGTATTTTGGAAATCAAGAGGCTTGGCAAATCACCCCGGACAATTCCCGATCCCCCCACCACACGAAAAAGGAGCCCTGAGCGGCTCCTTTTTCGTGTTTCCTATTTTTCTTGGCTCAGATATTCACAATATTCAAGCAGTCGCTGCAAGGATCTTTGCCGGATTTCCGGTTCATCAAACTTCATCGGTTTGGCGTTTGCTTCGAAAAACCAAATCCGTCCGTTTTTGTCCACCCCCAGATCGAGTGAGACTTCCCCCAATGTTCCTTTCATGTTTTCTTCAATCGCCTTGACGATGGTGATCACCTTTCGTTCCACACTGGCCATAATCGAATCTGCACGGTCTGGAAACGAGGCTTTCAGGACATCCTGCACACTTCGTATCGACCCCCCGTTTGGAACATGGGTCATAATGCCGTTTGCAGGCGCAACCCGGGCGCCAATGCCCGTAATCTTCCATTGGCCGGTTCGGTCTTTTTGCGACAGGATTCGCAAATCATAAGGGTGTCCGTCTATCAAAGCAAGATCAATGCTTCGCTGCAGTACGTACGGTTGAAATTTTTTGCTGTTCTGCAGTTCTCTGTATAGAGATAGCATTGTCATGCGACGGGTTCGCCGATTTCCGTTTGCTTGGGAGTGGACGTGGATCCCGCGATCCGTTCGATCAACTCGCAATATGCCTTGACCCGCTTTGCTGGCTGCCGGTTTTACATAGACTTTTCCATATTGGGAAAGCATTCTTTTCAAATCCGCATAACCTAACGTTGACGTATCAGGCAAACTATCTTTTGTTGCGGGATGGGAACCGATAATTTTGTACAACTCCCTTTTATCAAAAAACCTCGGATTAAAGATTGGAATTCCACGTTTCTGCAAGTTTAGTTTCATTTGCACCACATCGAAACGATTCTCAGCCTTTCGGGTTGAGATTCGATTATAAAAAACGGACGGGAGCGGGATGATCATCGGCTTCCATCCGGAAATCCATTTGTATCCGACACACAAGTTTTGCTTCAGGTCAATGCCTTCCACCGGCACGACATAGACGGGAATCTTCATGCGTTTTCCCATCCGGGATATCGCCCGAAAATTGGCTTTGTTCCCGGAAAATCCATGCCTCCCCCTGATTGTCAATATTCCTACCACCATGAGCCTCACCCTTTCAGTGATTAACCAACCCGAACTTTTGCCAGATACAATGCGAATTCTGCAATTCGGCGGGCGGATTCCACTCCATGCGGTTGGAGACTCGGGATTTTAAATATCGCTTTCCCAGGCTTTGAATTTACTTCAAACAACCAAATTCGATCATCCTGATCAATCCCCATGTCCAATCCCAATTCACCAATCACCCCCTGCAGATGATCGTCCAAATATGCGGCAATTTGCAGCGCATAGAATTGCATCCGATTGAGAATTTCCTCTTTTTCTTCGCTGTACCACACTTTCAGAACCTCTGTTGCAGGCAGCACACGCCCTCCGCTGTGAACATGAGTCGTAATCGATCCGTTGCCAGCCACTTTTCCGCCAATTGCTACAATATTCCACCGTGCAAACTGATCTTTATGCAAATGAACGCGAAAATCGGTAGCTCCTCCGTCGACTTCCTTTAAATAAATTCCTTGCTGCAAGACGTATTTTTTGTTCCCGCAGAACTGCCTCAAATATTCAAACAGCTCGCGGGCCCGTTCGAATTTTTTTGCGTGGTTCTGTTCACCGTACCGTACTTGTACCTGATAATGCCGATCAAGCCGTTCGACCCGGACGATCCCCTGTCCCAACGAACCTCCGACCGGCTTTAAATACAACAGCGGGAAACTTTGCAGCATCTCCTTAAAGGTTTGGGCCGAACCGAAAGAATGAGTAACCGGCAACAAATCGGCAATTTCCGTAGTCGACAAAACATCATAAATATCTTTTTTATTAAAAAAACCGGGATTGAAGATCAGAATCGATCGTCTTTCCAATTCATGTTTCAGGTGTTTGACATCCGGCCGTTGTTCATCCCTCCGGTTTTTTATCTGATTGTAGACTACATCCGGCAAAGGAAATTGTTTTTGAATCCAGGAATACACGCCGTGATGTTCAAGCAGTGTCCACCCCGCCACTGTTTCCCGTTCCAAATCCACGTCTTCCGGTCCGAAAACAAATGCTTCCAGGTTCAGTTGCGGTGCTGTCAAGACGTACTGCCGCAGAAAATTGAATTTTTTGCTGGTCGTCAAAACTCCAAAATGTGATGCTGCTGCAGACGGTTTCGTTCGATTGGAACTTGGAACTTTGGCTGAAACCGTCAGCGAATGCGGAAGAAGTTGAGTCGTGTTCACGTTATCACTCCTAGGCAACGGAGTTACCTGATATACTATGTGCGGCGTCTGGTTTCTGTTCGCGCCGATTGTAAGGAACGAATTCCCCATGCCCGCTTGATGTCCGCCGATTCGTTCCAGGCAATCCTTCTGTCTGCCATGTCCGACAACACATCCAAGTGCTCTTTGTAGGTATGGTACAGATTCGTTTGCTGGATGTCGCGCCATATTTCTTCAAAGTAGAGTCGAAGGGTTTCTTTTTCCCCTTTATAGAATGCTTTCTGCAGATTGGGACGAATCAACGGCGTTCGGTTCAATTCCCGATGATGCACGGCCACCAAGTGAGCAAGACATAATACAGCCTTCGAAATTTCCGGAGATACCAGCCAACTGCCCAAGGTTCGATATTCCCAGCCTCCGTGGTTCTTCATCCGGACATCTCCGAGAAAACCGTACTTGGGTCTGCGGCGTGCTGCGGCAGTGGAATCTTCGATCATCATTACAGGCAATGCCAAATAATTATCTAGTGCTTTTACAAGGCGGCTCGACAAGGGAATGTCAGAAAAATGAATGTGCCCGCCAATCCCGTATCGCTGAAACGGCATGGAACCAGCCAACCACTGGATCCGGCTAGGGATCAACTGCTTGGCTTCCCGTAAAGTCTCTTCTATGTTTTTTACGAG
>JAGVBM010000318.1 GCA_020059765.1 Bacillota bacterium | reverse complement strand
GTTCAATAATCCGTTCATACAATTGATTGGGCGGTTCGGAAGACAATAATTTGACTTGTCCGTTGCTGACAACGAGAAACCCCATTGGATTGATCGATACCCCGCCGCCTGCTCCTCCGCCAAAAGGATGATTTCCGCCGTTGCCATCAGCACCCGGTTTCCCATCCATCTCAAATTCGCTGCCTCCAGCCGCAAAACCGAAGCCGACCCTTGAAATCGGCAGGATCACACTGCCATCGGGAGTTTCTACCGCATCTCCGATAATTGTATTCACATCAACCATTTCTTTCAGGTTTTCCATCGCCGTTTGCATTAATCCTTGGATCGGATGATCCGCCATGGTCGTTTTCCCTCCCTCAACAGATAAATCACTAACTTGATTCCTTCAAAAATAGCCTGCCCGACCCAAAAACGGATTATGCAATCGATGCGCGTCTCGAAACCGGTCTTAAGAAACATCGGCCGTACAAACATCACAGGTTTCGTTTGCATCGTAAGCAGATGGGACACAAGGCCGACCACCGTCCCTTTGACTGACCAGACAAGTCCAGCCGCCGTACCTGTCAAGGCAGCATCGCCGACGCCAATCTCGGTTGACCATTTCAATTGTTGCACACGAAAGGTTTTGCTGAACTGTCTCATATAGGGAAAAAAATTGTGCAAACGATCCATAAATTGATACTGAATCTTCAGTGCCCGTCGAATTTGGTCCACGGCAATCGTAATAATCGGGAGGTGTTTTGCCGCTTGGTCACCGATACCGCTTTTGGCTGTGGCTTTAATTTGAAATTGTTGATTGGCGTTTGCTACCAAATCAAACAAAGGGAACTCGATCGTATAACGAAGCAGTCCAAAAAAAATGGAAAATCGAAGCCTGAGCTTGTCTCGTTCCTTGTTTCTCGCGTATTGCAGTTCGATCTGGACCGGGAGAAAACCTATCAGTACGCAAAAGGATCCCGCAATTAAAAGACTTGTCCAGACCCATTCCATATAAGTTCCTCCCTTTCCAACTTTCGCCTTTTAAGTTTCCCCGAGCAAGGAATATCCATGCAGTCCCGTCCCGATGTCCGAATAAGCAATCAAACCCCTCTCGAACCGGATATCCGGACGGAGGGGTTTGATGAAACGATTATTCTTCCTGTTCAAAAATCGATCGTTGAGCAAACAAAAGACGATCCTCTTCTTCCAACACGTCTTGCGGGACAAAAGCTGGCGGCGGCGGCAGCTCGGACATGTCCCGCAACCCGAAATATTCAAGAAACTCTTTCGTCGTACCGAACAATATTGGACGACCGGGACCTTCCGCGCGTCCGACTTCCAGAATCAGTTTTTTCCCCGCCAATGTATTGATCGCTTTTTCGCTTTTGACTCCACGAATTTCTTCAATGTCTGCCCGTGTAATCGGTTGCTTGTACGCAACGATTGCCAATGTTTCGAGAGCCGCTTGCGATAACGAGGCGTGCTGCGGTTGATAGGCCATTTTTTCAAAATAGGGGACATGCTCCGGCAAAGTAGTCATTTGAAACATGCCCGCCACTTCGATAATTTGCAGCCCTCTTCCTTCCCTGCGGTAATCGGCGGCAAGGTCATGGCACAAATCGGCGGCCTCTTCCGGGTCGGTTCCGATAATCTCCGCAATCTGCTTGGCTTCCAATCCGTCACTGCCCGCCATAAACAACAGACCTTCGAGAATCGACTTTACCTCTTTATAATCCATAAATAAATTCACCACTCCAAGTCACCATCACTCTTCA
Organism: Bacillota bacterium; assembly: GCA_020059765.1. Taxonomy (GTDB): domain Bacteria; phylum Bacillota; class Bacilli; order Tumebacillales; family Effusibacillaceae; genus Effusibacillus. The sequence goes on along the minus strand of JAGVBM010000318.1, from coordinate 10,799 downwards.
CACAAGCAGCAGTTCGATGTCGGAGAACAATTTGGACTGAACGCAGCGGATATGGCTGTTTTTGATCAGTTCAAGAATGGCAAGGAAAGTTACGACGATTTCAGACCGGGTCTTGCAGCGGGACAATAGAGATGTAAAGGATGCCTGTCCGCCCGCTGTCTGCAGCTGGTCGAGAATGTCCCTTATCCTCTCCTTGACTGACACCTCATCCCGCCGAATGCTGGCAATTGGCGGTTCTTCCACGGCATTCATCAGCACCGAACGAAAAGCATCCAGCAGATCATACAGGGAAACGCCTTTAACGGGATTGGGATCTTCTTCCAACAGAAAGGGTGTCAAATCGGCTGACGGACGTGTATAAATGCTGCTGCGATGGGTTTCTCTGGCTTGCAATTCAAGTGCCAGTTGTTTGAATTTCTTGTATTCAATCAATCTTTCCATCAACAGTTGCCGTGGATCAATGCCTTCATCGATTAGGTCATACATATCGTCAAGCTCCAGGCGGGCCGGTTTCGGCAAAAGCATGTTGCTCTTCATGGCCAACAAGGTGGCTGCCATCACAATGAATTCGGAGGCTACGTCAAGCTGCAATTCCTGCATCGCGTTTATGTAAGTCAAATACTGCTCGGTAATTTCCGCAATCGGAATATTGTAAATGTCCATTTCATTTTTTTCCACCAGGTGCAAGAGCAAGTCCAGCGGGCCTTCAAATGAATCAAGACGAATCACGTAATCGCTCATAGAGCACCAAACATCAACAGGTCATAGACCAGACTAATCAGCGGAGAAATGACTTTCCCTATCATTCCGGTAAAAACCAAGAGCAGCAATACAAACGGGCCGTAAGTTTCCATTTTGTAGAAGAAACCCAATTGACGCAACGGAACGAGTGAACGAACAATCTTTTCCCCGTCAAGCGGGAAAATCGGCAGCAGATTAAAAACGAATAGCAGCACATTAATCCAAATTACAGTGGCGACCACTTTGGAATGCAGATCGAAATAAGGGATCAAATTTGACCGGGCGATGGCAACGAACAATCCGGCCAACAGCAAATTGGCAATCGGACCGGCTATTGCCACTTTCAACATACCCAGCCGACGGTTACCGCGAAACATGGCGGGATTGGTCATGACCGGTTTGGCCCAACCGAAACCGGCCAACAAAATCAAAATAAACCCCAACAGATCGATATGCACGAAAGGATTCAAGGTCAGACGTCCATCCCTGTCCGGCGTCGGGTCACCCAATCGATGCGCCATCCAGGCATGAGCCGCTTCATGGACAGAAGCTCCGATCAAAAATGCGATAGTAACGTACAACATATGTTCCAGACTGCCAAACAGCATGGAGCATCTCCTCTCCCGTTTTAAAACTGGCCTCATTATACCATACGTGAATCCCGATCATCCAAGTAAACGGCAACGTCATCCGTAGGAATGGGAAGTGGGTAAAACCGATTCAGCAAGTTGCGGGTTTCCCGTTCCCGGATGGACGACGGAAGCTCATCAATCGGTTGGCCGGATGCGAACAACAATATATTCTGATCGGTCGCATGCAGCCGGGAAACCGGCAGCACCCGGACGTGATCAAATACCTGGCGAACGGTTTTGTACAATGCTCGAAACTCGTTACTTCGCGGTCCTTTCACTGTACCTATAACATTCACAACCAACAGGCCGTTTTCCTCCAACACTTGACGAATGGCTGCAAAACTTTCCACCGTTCGCAGGGAAAAGGGAATGGAATAAGCATCAAAGGCATCGAGAAATACAAGATCGTAAGAATCATCAGCAGATTCCAGAAATGCCCGCCCGTGCATGGCGTATAAGACAGTGCGATCGTCGACAGGACAGTCAAAATAATCGACGGCTGTCTGCAATACATTTGCGTCCAAATCGACTCCCGTCATTCGGGCCGCAGGGTAGCGATTGCGAATCGTCCGCATCGCCGTGCCGGTTCCGACCCCAAGCGACAAAAATGATCTGACGTCCGATTTCCATGCACGAAACGCAAGAAAAAAACGCTGATAAGGAAACAGGATTTTCTCCTTTTTCCGCATATCGAGCGCCCCCTGCCAACTGTCACTGGCGAACCGCATGTATCGAACCGATCCCTTGTCATAGACATAAAGGGTCTGGTAGGGAGTACGCTTCTGATAAATCAATTTGGATCGATACAGGTAAGGAAACCCCAACCACATACTACGACCTCGCTTCCCCTATCCATGATCCTTGTCGCAAAAAAGCGACACGACAGCCAATGCGAGCCGGGAAATCGCTCCAGTCCGGAGCGCATTGACTGCCGTCACTGGATGAGCATCGCTTTACGCTTCCAACGCTTTCGTCAAATTGGCCATTTCGATGGCGGTCACTGCTGCTTCCCAGCCCTTGTTGCCCGCTTTTGTTCCGGCCCGTTCAATCGCCTGCTCGATGGTATCCACCGTCAACACGCCGAAGATGGTGGGAACTCCGGTTTTTAGCGAAATGGCTGCAACACCCTTGGAAGCTTCTGCCGAAACGTACTCAAAATGAGGCGTTGCGCCGCGAATCACGGCTCCCAATGTAATCACCGCGTCATAGCTGCCGCTCTCGGCCATTTTTTGGGCAATCAACGGAATCTCAAATGCCCCCGGCACCCAAGCGACAGAAACAGCCTCTTCCTCCACACCATGCCGTTTCAATGCATCAAGCGCACCCGACAACAGTTTGGAGGAAACAAATTCATTAAAGCGCCCCACCACGATGCCGATTGTTAACCCTGTGCCGATCAAATTTCCTTCAAATACGCGAGACATATCAGTACCTCCTTGTTGGTCGACCAATTTCTATCGGTTTCAGATATTCAGCAGATGGCCCAATTTTCGTTGTTTAGTAGTCAAATAATGCAAGTTATCCGGATTGGGCTCCATTTGCAAAGATATTCTTTCGACGATCGTCAAGCCATGTCCTTCCAATCCTTTGATTTTTCTAGGATTGTTGGTCAACAAGCGAATTTCGCGCACTCCCAGATCTCTGAGGATTTGCGCGCCAATCCCGTAATCACGCAGGTCAGCGGGAAACCCCAGCTTCTCGTTTGCTTCGACTGTATCATATCCCTTTTCTTGCAAATCATATGCTTTGAGCTTGTTGATCAGCCCTATGCCCCGGCCTTCCTGACGCATGTAAAGCAGCAAGCCCGAGCCGTTTTCTTCAATTTGGCGCAAGGCGGCGTGCAACTGCGGACCGCAATCGCAACGAAGGGAACCAAACACATCGCCTGTCAGACATTCTGAATGCACCCGCACCATCACCGGTTTGGAAGGATCAATTTCGCCCTTGACCAGCGCCACATGCTCTTTGTTATCAACCGAGTTGGTATATACCACCGCCTGAAAATCGCCGAATTCGGTCGGCAAATTGGCGGATGCGGCCCGTTCGACCAAGACTTCTCTCGATTTGCGGAAGCGGATCAACTCTTCGATGGTGATCATCTTCAAATCGTGTTGTTTGGCTAACTCAACCAAATCTGGGACACGCGCCATTGTCCCGTCCGGTTTCAAAATTTCACAAATGACCCCCGCCGGATAGGCTCCCGCCAGAATCGCCAAATCAACAGCCGCTTCCGTATGGCCGGCACGCCGCAAAACTCCTCCTTCCCGGGCAATCAGCGGAAAAATATGACCCGGACGTTTAAATGACTCGCCGTTGCTTGCCCCGTCAATCAATGTTGCAACCGTTACCGCTCTTTCGAATGCGGAAATCCCAGTGGTCGTGCCCTCCTGGGCGTCGACCGAAACGGTAAACGCTGTGCCATGCAAATCGGTGTTCCGATTGACCATCGGCTGCAAATCCAATTCAGTTGCCCGCTTTTCCGTGATCGGCACGCATACCAGTCCGCGCCCGTGTGTAATCATGAAATTGATGACCTCCGGAGTCGCCTTTTCCGCAAGTGCGACAAAGTCCCCCTCATTCTCCCGGTCTTCATCGTCAACCACAATAATCACTTTTCCCTGTTTCAAATCATCGAGAGCTTCTTCGATTGTGTGAAACATCGGCTCCCCTCCTTATCATTCGAGAAATCCGTTATTGCGCAGCGTATCCATCGTCAAGCCGGGTGTCTTCCGGGACTCGGAAGCCTCCCGCAATTGCAGAAATTGCTCCACATATTTGCCGATCATATCACACTCCAAATTGACAGGATCGCCAATTCGTTTGCTTCCCAAGATGGTCACCTGTTCGGTATGGGGAATGATCGAAACGCGAAATCCCTGCGGGTTCCTGTCCATGACTGTCAATGATACGCCGTCGATCGTAATCGATCCTTTCGGAATCACATATTTCATGATCTCCTGACCGGCTTCGATCCGCATTACCAGGGCATTGTCTTCGCGCATCGCAGAAACCAGCGTACCCACACCGTCAATATGCCCGGCCACGATATGCCCGCCAAATCGGCCGCCCATTGTCATTGCGGCTTCCAGATTAACCGGACTGCCCGACTGCAAAATGCCCAAAGCGGTTCGACGCATCGTTTCCGGCACCACATCCACCTCAAATCCACTGTCCGTGAATTTGGTAACGGTCAAACAGACACCGTTGACCGCAATAGAATCCCCCAATTGGACATCTTTCACCACTTTGGCGGCGCGAATGGCCATGTGCACCGCATTGCCCGCAGGCCGTATCGCTGCTACGCGGCCTATTTCTTCTATGATTCCGGTAAACATGTTTGTCACTTCCCTTTTTCCTTGGGATAGCCGGAAATGGCAAAATCGTTTCCGATCGTTTCGACCGTCAGGTTGTCCAATTCCACCGCATCCCTCATCAGCGGAAATCCGCTTCCCATGACGGGTGTCGGACCGCTTCCGCCGATCAGTTTCGGCGCCACATACATTGTGACTTTATCCACCAGTCCCGCTTGCAGAAACGACCCGTGCACTTCACCGCCGCCTTCGACAAGCAGCAGCGCCACTCCCCGTCTTTGCAGTTCGGTCAACAACCGCCGCAGGGGGATTCGATCTGCCTGCAATTCCAATTGCAGCACTTCGATCCCACGCTTGCTCAAACGATCCGCTTTTTCCTGGTCTGTCTGTTGTCCGCAAACAACCAATGTGGGTGCATCCGGCGACAATACCTGCGCCGTTTCGGGAATTCGCAAGCGGGAATCGAGCACCACGCGCAGCGGATTGCGGCCGCCGTGGGGCAAACGGGTGGTCAAAAGGGGATCGTCCGCCAGGACAGTCCCGCTACCGACCAGAATGGCGTTGGCCAAATTCCGCAATTTATGAACCTCGTTGCGGGTCGCTTCGTGGCTAATCCATTTGCTGTCGCCACCGGATGCGGCGATTTTTCCGTCAAGGGTCATCGCCGCTTTCATCCACACAAAGGGACGATGCTGCTTGATGTTGGTCAACCAGACCTCGTTCATCCTCATCGCTTCCTCTTCCAGCAAACCAGTTTCCACTTCAATTCCCGCATGCCGAATTCTCTCCGCTCCCCGTCCGGCAACAAGCGGATTCGGATCCAACATGGCGATTACCACCCGGGCAATCCCCGCATCAATCACCAGGTTGGCGCATGGCGGCGTTTTGCCGAAATGGCTGCATGGCTCCAATGTGACATAGAGAGTTCCGCCTTTAGCCTGTTCTCCAGCCATATGCAGCGCATGTACTTCCGCATGGGGTTCGCCAGCCCGCAAATGTGCCCCCATTCCGACAATCCGCCCTTCCTTCACAACCACCGCCCCGACCATCGGATTCGGCCAAGTTCTGCCTTCAACGGCGGATGCAATCTGCAAAGCGAGCCTCATATATTCCCAATCAGTCATCTCGGCGACGTCCTCCGTTTCCTAGTAATGACAAAAACCCTGAAGACAATTCTTCAGGGCAGATGGCAAAAGAAATAGGGCAATGCTTGACGGGACGCATAATACTCCCGTTGCGCGCACAGCCACTAAAAGAGGATCCATACGGACAAACCTCTTTTTCCAGAATCCTTCTCCCATCCGGACTGTACCGTCGGTGTTGGAATTTCACCAAACTCCTGCTTCCCCGGTCTGATACGCCGTGTCGGCTCGTGGACTTAGCAAGTCTCTGCTTGCATCACCACCGGTCGGGAATTGGCTGTCGCCTCACCCTGCCCTGAAGGACTTTATGAAGTTGAATCGAATGCATGTTCAGTATAGCACAGAATCTGTCCTTTGACACTCCCGTACGTCGAAGCAAGATGACATCTTTCTGACATGAGGCTTTCCATGGTCAATTCTTGAAATGACGAGCATTTAACAGGGAATACAGAATTGCAATCTGCGGAGAACCGTAATAAAATAAGCATGTTCGAGGGGATCGGTTTTTTCACAAACTAGTTTGGAGTGTATGCCGCATGTTACGAAAAATCCTGATATGGATGTTGACCGCTTTTCTTGTCATTTCCATATTGCCGTTGTTTGCTTTTGCCGCAGAGGAACCGGTCTTGCGCTCCCGAGGTGTGCTGCTCATGGATATGCAGTCTGGACAAGTCCTCTACGGAAAAAACGAAAACGAACGGTTTTATCCCGCATCGATTACCAAAATCATGACCGCGATTCTTGCATTGGAACACTCCAGCCCGCACGATCAGGTCAAAGTATCCCGTTTGGCGATGGAACAGGAAGGAAACCGGGTGTATTTGGTTGACGGCGAAGTCCAGAGCATGGAAAATCTGCTTTACGGCTTGATGCTCAACTCCGGAAACGATGCAGCGGTCGCCATTGCGGAACACATTTCAGGTTCCGTCGAATCCTTTGCTGAACTCATGAATGAAAAAGCAAAAGAATTGGGAGCGAAAAACACTCATTTTGTCAACCCGAACGGATTGCACGATCCGAATCATTATACCACCCCCTACGACATCACTTTGATTGCCCGTTATGCCATGAATCATCCAAAGTTCCGGGAAATCGTCAAAACGGAAACCCTCCCATGGCATGGGAAAGAATGGGAGTCGGTCTTGTACAATATTAACCCGATGCTTTACAACTATGAAGGCGCCAACGGCGTAAAAACCGGGTATACAGACCAGGCCCGCCAGACCATGGTCGTTTCTGCAAGCCGAGATGGCAGAGTATTGATCGGAACCTTGATGGAAGCTGACCTGAAACAAACGATTCGGGAAGATGCCGCCGCCCTGCTCGACTACGGGTTCAACCAGTTCGCCACAAAACAATTGGCAGAACGGAACCAGGTGGTTACGACGTTGTCTTTCGACAAAAAACTGTCAACCGATGTAATAATCGCTTTCGACTGGTATTATTCCTTCGCGAAAAGCCAGGGACCCAGCATCCAATCGCAAATTCATTTGAATCCGGCCGCCCAGCCACCCCTTGCAGCAGGAACGGCAGTCGGAACCCTGGAGTTCACCGCAGACGGAAAAAAGATCGGTTCCGTCCCGTTGCTGACAGCAAAAGATGTGGCCGCTCCGCCCGGATTTCTCGGAATCGGGATAAGCAAACTGTTTATTTGGTGGTACCTGCTGATTCCTCTGCCCTTTTTACTCTTCGGGTTTCTTGTCGTACGTTCCAAGGTTCGCGCAGCCAATCAGATGCGGGTGCAAAATTTCAGGGACTATCAAAACCAAAATTATTATTGATGCAAAAACCTGACCCCCTCGAAATACGAGGGGGTTTCGTATCTCTGATGGATTCGCATCTCTGAAGCGGATATGCATTTTGATGAATCGGTTTACTTCCCTGCAGCCGCTCCGTTTGTTCCCATTCTGCCTCGAAAAAACGACCATACGGGAATGATAAAAGAAGCTAGCCCTCGAAATGCGCCAAACCATCGAAATATACCCGATAAAAAACCAAACAGCCCTAACATCGTATCACCTCGCTGCCGTGAAATGGTTCCGCAATGTTCACTACTCCACGATATGCGACCGAAAATGCAAAAGCCAGTGACAGATGCCTGATCACTGGCAAAGATGGGCAGGTATTGGGCATCGGCGGGCAGGTTATTTGCCGACTTCCGCCGTCATTCGTTCCGGTAACAGATCATTGCGAATCAGGTCCTCCAGGGTTTCCCTTCTGATAATCAAATCCGCCCTGCCGTTTTTGACAAATACGGCTGCCGGGCGCGGCAAGCGGTTGTAATTGCTGGCCATGGAATAATTGTAGGCCCCCGTACAGGTAACCGCCAAGATATCACTGCTTTCTGCCGGAGGAAGCTGCAGATCCCAGATCAGCATATCCCCGCTTTCACAACACTTTCCTGCCACTGAAACAGTCTCTTCCGCTGCTTCACGTGCCCGATTCGCAAGAATCGCCTCGTGCTCCGCTTGGTACAGGGCAGGCCGCGGGTTGTCGCTCATACCCCCATCCACGGCAATGTATTTGCGAATACCGGGTATGGTTTTGCTTGATCCGACCGTATAAAGCGTCGTGCCCGCAGCCCCGACAATGGAACGTCCTGGCTCGATAATGACTTCAGGATCATCCAATCCGCGAACGGCAAACTCTGATTTTACCGCATCCGCGATTGCTCGAACATAATCTTTCGGACGCAACGGTTGATCTTCTGCAATATAGCGGATGCCAAACCCGCCGCCAACATTCAGTCTATCAAAATTGACAGCGAATTCCTGCGATGTCCATTCATACAGCTCTGCTACTCGGGAAATGGCTACGGCAAATCCCTCCGTTTCAAATATTTGCGAGCCTATGTGGCTGTGCAGCCCGCCAAGCTTGACTCCTTTCGTTCTCAATGCGGTTTCGATCGCGATTTTGGCTTGTCCGCTAGCCACGTCAAACCCAAATTTGGAGTCCTGCTGACCGGTTGAAATATATTCATGGGTATGAGCCTCCACCCCTGGTGTTACCCGCAGCAAAATGGGAACCGTTTGTCCTCTGCCGAAAGCCAATTGTCCCAACAGGTTCAATTCATAAAAATTGTCGACGACAAATTCGCCTACTCCCATTTGCAACGCGTAATCCAGTTCATCCGGCGATTTGTTGTTGCCGTGAAAATGAATACGTTCCACCGGAAAACCCGCTTGCGCTGCAGTAAACAGTTCTCCGGCGGAAACAACATCCAACGATAACCCTTCTTCCGCCACGAGTCTGCACATGGCCAAAGAACTGAAAGCTTTGGAAGCATACGCAACCTGATACCGCAATCCAGTTTCTGCGAAAGCCTGTTTATATGCACGGCAAATATCCCGGATCATTTCCTCATCGTACACGTACAGCGGTGTTCCAAACTGTTCGGCCAGATCCACCGTATCACAGCCGCCAATCTCCAGCCGACCCTTTTCGTTAATTCTGCTCGTACCATGAAGATACATGGCTCTATCCCTCTCTCCAAGTCAACAGATGTTTATTGAATGAAATTATAACACGCTTTGACGTAGTAGAGGGAGAAATTATCTGATCTGCCATCACGAATTTCGTGCCTCATTGCGTCTGATGATCAGCTTGGGGCACGGTCACCGCTTCGCTTCAATATTTCCGTGATTGCTTGGGTTGTAACCGGAGCCCCTTTCCAATAGGAGTCTTTTCCTTCCATCTTTCCGATATCCCCTACGCCTACAATAATCGGCACAGAGTATTCCTTCAGTACATCCACTGTGTCTCCAAAAATGGTCGGTTCTTTGAAACCTTGCGGCAGTCCGTCTTTGTTTACTCCGTCATGAACGACATTTCCGGATTGGTCTAATGAAAAATTGACATGGACCCCATTCACATGTTCCGTGTTGGAAGCCACTGCAATTGCGCCGATCACTTCGATCGACGGATCATCCATGATTTCCCGCAGGGCTTGCTCTCCATAACTTTGGTTACTGTGTCCGTTATCGTCAAACATGACCAAAACAGGATCATGGTGCGCTTGCTGCACCAACGAGATAATCTGGCGCCCGGACAATGGCGTCGGGTTACCAGCAGAACGGGAAATAACCCTGGCCCCTACTTGTCGGGCTGCCGATTCGACTGCTTTGCGAGCCATTTGATCCCCGTCAGTAATCACAATCACTCGCCGTTTGCCGTCGGTTGGAATTGCCGACATCGTCGACTGCACCTCCTGTATTATCCCCTGGCCTTAAATACAACGGCAGCCAAAAAACTGAAGATAATCGCAGCCGAAATTCCTGCGCTTGTCACCTCGAATATTCCGGTAATAATTCCGATAACCCCGTGCGTTTTTGCCTCAGCCATGGCTCCGTGCACCAAAGCATTGCCAAAACTTGTAATTGGAACGGACGCACCTGCCCCGGCAAATTGAATCAGCGGTTCATACAGACCTAACCCGTCCAGCACTGCTCCTGCCACAACCAGGATTACCATGACGTGAGCCGGTGTCAGATTGGTCAAATCCATCAATAGTTGACCGATGACGCAAATTAAACCACCCACCACAAACGCCCAAAAAAAGGTCATCTTACATCACCTCCGCTTCGATCGACACTGCATGGGCAATACAGGGAATCGATTCCCCCTGCTGCACGGTCAGAGGAGATAACAAAGCACCCGTAGCCACTACCAGAATCCGTTTTAATTCGCCTTTCTCCATTCGTTTCATCAAATGGCCGTACGTAACGGCTGCGGTACAGGCACACCCGCTCCCCCCGGAAAACACTTCCGGTTGATTCGGATCATAGATCAAAATTCCGCAGTCGTTAAATTTTTCTCCCATAATGAACCCTTCGGTTTCCAGCAATTCTTTGGCAATCGGCAAACCGACGCTGGCAAGGTCGCCGGTCACGATCAGATCATAATCATCTGCCGTACGACCTGTGTCCTGAAAATGGGTCATAATTGTATCAACGGCGGCTGGTGCCATGGCTGGC
>JAGVBM010000349.1 GCA_020059765.1 Bacillota bacterium | reverse complement strand
TGTGGGGTTTTGTGGTATTTGATTTACACCATCTTTACATGAGTTTCACCGTCTGTTTACAACAAGACCATAATCCGTTTACAAAAGAAAATTATACTGAACATGTACAAAAAACCACAAAAACAAACCAAAAACCAAAACAAACAACATTCGATGGTGGAGGGGTTTTCATGGGTAACAAGCAACTTGCAAAAAAAGCGCTTTGGATGGGAATGGTCGGTGTACTCGCTTTGGGCGTGACCGCTTGCGGAACCACCACAAACTCCAAGCAAAATGCGGACAAGCCGCAGGAAAACAAAGAACTGACGTTGGCGGATATCGAAAAACTGGCCAAACAGGAAGGCAGTGTCGTCAGCGTTGGGATGCCGGACTCTTGGGCCAACTGGAAAGACACATGGAAAGACATGGAAAGCAAGTATGGCTTGAAGCATTCGGACACGGACATGTCCAGTGCGGAAGAGATTGCAAAATTTGAAGCGGAAAAGAACAAGCCGACCTCTGACATCGGGGATGTGGGAATTTCCTTCGGACCGGTGGCTGTTTCCAAAGGGGTTACGCAGCCTTACAAAACCTCGTATTGGAATGAAATCCCGAACTGGGCAAAAGACAAAGACGGACATTGGATCGTTGGCTATCAAGGCACAATTGCGGTCATGACCAACAAGCAGTTGGTAAAGAATCCGCCGAAAACTTGGGATGACTTGTTGAAAGGCGATTACAAAGTGGCAATTGGCGACGTGACCAAAGCAACTCAGGCGCAAATGTCGGTATTGGCCGCAGCCATAGCCCACGGCGGCGATGAAAAGAACATCCAACCGGGTGTGGATTTCTTCGCGAAATTGGCGAAACAAGGACGTCTGTCGATGAGTGAAGTCAAAGTCGCCAACTTTGAAAAAGGGGAAGTTGCAGTTGCGCTGTTGTGGGATTTTAACGCTCTCGGCTACCGCGACAAAATCGACCCGAACCGGTTTGAAGTCGGCATTCTGCAAGAAGGCAGCGTAGTGAGCGGTTATGCGACGATCATCAACAAATACGCTCCCCATCCGAACGCGGCCAAACTGACCCGTGAATACATCCTGAGCGATGCCGGACAGATCAACCTGGCGAAAGGATATGCCCGCCCGATCCGCGACAGCGTGAAACTGCCGGAAGATGTGGCAAAGAAAATGATTTCGAAAGAACAGTACAAAAACGCGAAGCCGGTACAAGATTACCAAGTTTGGGAGACCACTGCCAAAAAGCTGCCCCAATTGTGGCAGGAGCAAGTCTTGGTCAACGTGAAGTAATTTGACAGAGCAGGATGATACAGATGAATAACAAAGTGATTATGGTTGTGATTGACGGTCTGCAGTTCGAGACGGCCGTCACGCAGATGGGATATCTCAATCATTTGGTGGAACGTGATCTGGCGGCCCGTTTTCTGGTCAAGTCGGAACTGCCGAGCATGTCCCGTCCCTTGTATGAAGTGCTGCTGACGGGTACACCGAGTTCGATCAACGGAATTACTTCCAATCAGGCGGTACGGTTATCGACTCAGAAGAGTTTGTTTCACCTGACGAAAGAAAACGGATTGCGCAATGCGGCGGCTGCCTATTATTGGGTCAGTGAATTGTACAACAGGAGCCCGTTCCATTATATCGAAGACCGCATGCAAAATGATGAAGACAAACCGATCCAGCATGGGATGTTCTACTTCGACGATGCGTATCCCGATTCCCATCTGCTGCTCGATGCGGAAACTTTGCGTCGCAAATACGATCCGGATTTCCTGTATATCCATCCGATGGGAGTCGATCATGCCGGCCATCTGTTCGGTTCGGATTCCAAGCAATATCGCGGCAAGGCGATTGAAATGGACATCATTTTGGCGGGATTGCTGCCGGCATGGATGGAAGAAGGATATCAGATTCTGATAACCTCAGATCACGGCATGAATCGTGACGGACAGCACGGCGGGACAGGCACGGACGAACGGAACGTTCCCTTATACGGAATCGGTTCGGCCTTCCTTCCCGGCATTCACGAGCAAGAAGTGCCGCAGTTGGCGATCGCGCCGCTGGTTTGCAAGCTGCTCGGCATCGAGCCGTCTGCAACGATGATTTCTAAAATCCCATTCGTATAAACACGGTGTCCTCTCGCTCGGAGAGGACACCAACTGTTAAAGGGGGACCAATCTTGCAAACGTTCAAACAGAAACGAATGTTGCTGTTGGCCTTGTTTCCCTTTGTGATTGTGGTGCTCGGTTTTGAAATCCTGCCGTTGCTAGCGATGATGCTCGACAGTTTCAAGGCTGATGAAGGGCAAGGCTGGTCGCTGATGCAGTACGCCACGGCGCTGGGAAACAAATATTATCTGCTCGCGTTGAAGAACAGCATCCTGATTTCCTTTTATTCCAGTTTGATCGGAATTGTGGCGGCGCTTCTTGCGGCCTACTCGATCACCAAATTGTCGCCGAAAGTACGGAATCTTGTACTGATGTTTTCCAACATGACGTCCAACTTTGCGGGTGTGCCGCTGGCATTTGCCTACATCATTCTGCTGGGGAACAACGGAATTTTCACGATCCTCTTCCAGCAATTGGGATGGGATGTGTTGACATCCTTTAACCTGTATTCATGGACGGGTCTTACCTTGGTATATGTGTATTTTCAAATCCCGTTGGCGATTTTGCTGCTGTACCCCACCTATTTTGGCATTCATGAGCAGTGGAAAGAAGCAGCCTCCTTGCTGGGGGCATCCAGGCTTCAATTCTGGCGGTATATCGGCATGCCGGTGATTTTGCCGGGTGTTGTGGGAACGTTCAGTATATTGTTCGCCAATTCAATGGGCGCTTATGCCACTGCCTATGCGTTGGTGGGAAGCAACTATAATTTGTTGGCGATCCGCATCGGTTCCCTTTTCGCCGGTGATGTATTCCCGCGTCCCGAGTTGGCCAGCGCGCTGGCGATGATTCTCGGCGGTACGATGATTGCGGCCATGTGGTTGAACGAACGAATGATGCGCCGCGTAAGGAGAGATTTGCGATGAAAGCCGGGAAACTGTTTCATGTCTCCGTCGTGACGCTGGTCATGCTGTACCTGTTTGTCCCATTGGCAGTCACCTTCTTGTATTCGATTGCGACCGACTGGTACCGGACGTTTTTGCCGGAGGGGTACACACTGAATTGGTATCGGGAAATGTTGACGGATCCCCGTCTGCTGGAAGCGTTGTGGCGGACCTTGTTTGTTACTGTTTTTACGATTGTTCTCAGCATTCTGCTGATGGTGCCGACGATCTTTATCGTGACGGTGTATTTTTCAAAATGGGAACGGCTGCTGCAAGCGATTGTCATGCTTCCTTACGCGATTCCCGGTGTTGTGGCTGCCGTCGGTTTGATCCGCATCTATTCCGACGGGCCTTTGGCCATCTCGGGGACGGTATGGATTGTGATCGGAGCCTATTTTATTTCCATTCTGCCGTTTATGTACCAAGGTATTCGCAACAGTTTGCGGACGGTGGACGCTATTACATTGGTCGATGCGGCCGAACTGCTGGGCGCCAGCAGAATCCAGGCTTTCCGTCATGTGGTGCTGCCCAACATCATGCCGGGGGTAATGGCCTCCGTGCTGCTCTCTTTTTCCATTCTGTTTGGCGAATTCGTCTTGGCAAACCTGTTGATTGGCGGCCAATATGAGCTGCTGCAGGTGTATCTGATGCGCCGGATGGACGAAAGCGGGCATTTGTCGAGCGCGATCGTTGTATTCTATTTTGTACTGATTCTGATTCTGTCCGGCCTGATCCTCAAGTTCGGCCGCTCCGCAAAGGAGGAAAACGCATGAGTTATGTGCAAATTGATAATCTGACAAAAACATATAAAGATACGATTGCGTTGAACCATTTATCGCTGACCTTTGATAAAGGGGAATTTGTTACCCTGCTGGGTCCCTCCGGCTGCGGCAAAAGCACGCTGCTGCGCAGCATTGCGGGGCTGGCTCCGACGGAGGAAGGCAGTATCCATGTAGATGGGGTGGATATCACCCATTTGAAGCCAAAGGATCGGGAGATCGGAATGGTGTTTCAATCCTATGGGCTGTTTCCAAATATGACTGTGCTTGAGAATATTGGATTCGGGCTGCGCATGAAAGGCATGAAAAAAAGCGAGTATGAGGGAAAAGTCAAGCGGATGATCGAGCTGGTGGATCTGGTTGGGAAAGAACAGTCCTATCCGCATCAACTGTCCGGCGGTCAACAGCAGCGGGTCGCTCTCGCCAGGTCGCTGGTCATGGAACCGAAAATTCTGCTGTTGGACGAGCCGCTTAGCGCGTTGGATGCCAAAATCCGCAAGAACCTGCAGGTGGAACTGCGCCGGATTCAGCGGGAGCTGTCGATCACCACTGTGTTTGTGACCCATGACCAGGAAGAGGCGCTGACAATTTCCGACCGGATTTTTGTCATGGATCTAGGAAACATCGTTCAGTCCGGCAATCCGGAGGAGATTTACACTCATCCCGCCAACGAATTTGTGGCCCGTTTCATCGGCAATTACAACGTACTGCGTGCGGAACAGCTTCGCCAATTAACCGGCGGCGGGAGTTTTGCGGCGGTCAGCTATGCCATCCGTCCGGAAGTGATCCAATTGTTCCCCGAACATGCGGGACCGGAGCCATCCGGCAACGGATGGCTGGCGGCGGGAAAAGTCAAAGACATTACGGTTACGGGCAATGTACTGCGCTATCTTGTGGAATCCCAGGATCAACGGCTGCAGGTAGACCATTTGAATACGGCCAAGGAATTATGGATTCAACGGGACATGAACGTAAACGTGTGGATTCCTGCGGAAGAGTGTGTCCCGTTAGGGTAAGGGGTTGACATTGTGTCGGTATTAGCGGAAGAACGAAAGCGGATCATTCTGGAAGAACTGAACCGCAACGGAAAAGTCAAGGTGGAACCGCTCGCCAAGCAGTTCCAGGTATCCAACGAAACGATTCGCCGGGATTTGGATGGTTTGGAACAACAGGGAATGTTGAAACGGGTGTACGGGGGAGCGGTCAAAGAGTCCTACTCCAATGGAGAACCGCCCTATGTGCAGCGGCAAAGTCTCAATCAGAAGGCCAAACAGGCAATTGGACGGCGGGCGGCCGCCCTGTTGAAAGATGGGGATACGATTGTGATTGACACGGGGACGACCGTTTTGGAACTGGCCCGGTCGATTCAGGGGGTCAAACAATTGACGGTGTTGACCACCTCGATTCCCGTTGCTTCGATGCTGATCGATTCCCTGAACCAGGGAATGTTCAGCGGCAAGGTGATCCTGCTGGGCGGCGAGATCAATTCGGAGCAGCAGTCGATCAGCGGACCCCTTTGTGAAAAAATGCTGCAAACCTTCTATGTGGACAAAGCGTTTGTGTCAATCGGAGGCATTTCGCTGGCAACCGGCATCAGCGATTATGATATCAATGAATCCATGGTCTCAAGAATCATGACGGAAGTCGCCAAAGAGGTCGTTGTGTTGGCGGACCGTTCGAAGATCGGCGTGCAGGCTTTTTGCAAAATCGTCTCTCTTGATGCAGTGGACGTCATTATTTCGGATCAGGAACCCCCTTCCTCATGGCAAGCGGAGTTGGAAGAGCGGGGGATTACATGGATGATAACAGATTTGGGAGATGAAGAATGAAAGTCGATTATCACGTGCATTTGGAAGAAGGGCCGTATTCTATTCGCTGGTGGAATCGGACGGCGCAAGCGTTGCTGTCTTTTCGCGAACCGTCGGCAGATTTCCACACAATGGAATGGATGCACCGGCTTTCGGAATGGATGAGTGAACGGGTGAGAAAAGGACCGTTTTCTCCGGAGTGGCTGGATCTGTATCGGCAGCGGGCGAAACAGCTGGGACTTCGCGAAGTGGGAATCGTCGATCACCTGTACCGGTTTCGCGAATACAAGTCTTATTACGAACAATACGTCAGAGTGGACGACAGCGAGCTTGGCCGATTGCAGCGGGTCTGGCTGGATCAGGTGTGCATGGCTTCGCTGGAGGAGTTCCATTCTTTCATCAGGCAGCAGCAAGCGGTTTGGGAACAGGACGGCATCCGATTGAAGCTGGGGATCGAGGCAGACTATTTTGCCGGCGGGGAAGCGCAGCTGAAAGGAATTCTGCAGCAGTACGAATGGGATTATGTGATCGGTTCCGTACACTTTGTTGACGGCTGGGGATTCGACAATCCGGAGACAGAACAGCGTTTTGCGGAGACGAACCTGCTGGCGTTGTACCGCCGGGAATTTGAACTGGTGGAAGGAGCGATTCGTTCCCGACTGTTTGATTTCCTCGCTCATTTGGACAACCTGAAAGTATTCGGCTATAGACCGGATGAAACAGAATTGCTCTCCGATTACGAGCGGATTGCCCAAACGCTGCGGGAGCACGATACAGCTACGGAAATCAACACCGGCCTGCAGTATCGATATCCGGTAAAAGAAGCCTGCCCGAGTCCAACCTTTCTGAAGATCTTGCAGCAACATGACGTGCCGATCACCACTTCGTCCGACGCTCATTTTCCCGATCATCTGGCGATGCATCTGGAAGAAGCGCGGGAGCGGCTGAAAGAAGCCGGTTATACAAAGATCGTGACCTTCGACCGGCGCAAACGGCTGGAAGTGCCGCTGGAATAGAAAAAGAGGCCTGTCAGTGGATTTTGCCCGCTGCGGCCTCTTTTTATCGGTTTGGCAGAGCGAGCAGGGTTCCTGATGCAAAAAATAAATTTGTGAAATTCGGGTCAAGAGGTGTAGGATAGGAAAAGAAAGAAAAGAGGATGGGATGGAGATGGAAAACCGTTTTCG
>JAGVBM010000082.1 GCA_020059765.1 Bacillota bacterium | reverse complement strand
CCCATGTAAACAGCAGTACGCCGCCGATGACAAGCACGGTTCCAATTCCCTGCACGACAGTCATTTGTTCACCGATCAGCAGATAGGCCAGTATTGCCGTAAATACAGGGTTGAAATTGAGAAACATCCCGGCCTTTGTTCCCCCGACCTGTTGCACGCCGATATTCCAAAACACCATCCCGATCACAGTCGCCCCGATCCCCACATACAAAATCGAGAACCAGAACGCCGGATCAGGCTCAATAACATCTAAAGATCGGAGGTTAAAGGGCAGCAATATGAGAACGCCGAAAATCCCGGCCCACAATGTTGACGTGAGTGCGGATACATGCTGCATCGCTTTCTTGCCGGCAACCGAATAAAATCCCCATGTTCCAACCGCCGCGAGCATAAACAAATCTCCCCCATTGAATCGAAACTGCAGGATGCGTTCCCATTGTCCGTGGGAAATGACGACCATGACGCCCAGCAATGAAATCAACATTCCCGTTATCTGACGAATCCCTATTTTTTCACGCAAGATGAAAAAGGACACAATGGCGATCGCCACCGGATTCAACGCGGACAGCAATCCCACATTGTCGGCGGATGTCCGCTCCAAAGCCAAAAACATAAAAATATTAAAGAAAACCACCCCGGTCAGTCCCATAAAAAATAACGGAAGAAGCGCCTGTCGGGGAGGCAAAATCCGTTTTTCCCGAATCCAGACGATCGGGATCAGAAACAAACTGGCAATTATCCACCGCATATCCGTCAAGGTCAAAGAGGATGCATGGTTGACCAAGAATTTGCCTGCCACGAAGTTCCCGGCCCAGAGCAAACTAGTTGCCAGCAGTAACACGTAATACATCAGTCGCATCAAAAAACTCTCCTTCAGTGCCATGAGTCATGATTCCATGCTCTGGACCGGTTGTTTTTGCGGATTATGCGTCCACACCCATAACGCGGCAATCAAAAACATCGCCGTCGTGACAAAGAACGTTTCCCGCAAGCCGATCATCCCGGACAACCAGCCGCCTGCCAGCGGACCGATCACCATTCCCAACAAAGTAAAGCTGGTGGTCACCCCATACGCCATACCTCGTTTGTCATCCGTTACGATCCGGGCAATCAACGCGTTGCTGGTCGGCATCAAACCGCCGATAAACAAGCCTGCCGCTACACGCGAAGCGGCAAACGCGATAATGGTGGTGGTAAATCCGGTAATGCCAAAAACGGCCGCAGCCCCCAGAGACAGGAGGATCAGGATCGTCCGATGTCCGACCCGGTCTCCCCATTTCCCTGCCACAATCGAAGAAA
The DNA here is from genome assembly GCA_020059765.1 of Bacillota bacterium. Classification (GTDB taxonomy): domain Bacteria; phylum Bacillota; class Bacilli; order Tumebacillales; family Effusibacillaceae; genus Effusibacillus. Next base: position 4,133 of record JAGVBM010000082.1, on the reverse strand, counting down.
CAGCGGCGGCTGCTCCGGCCAAGGCAAGAACAATGCCCGTCAGGGTGGCCACAAAATTTCCATCGTTCGACATCTCTTTAATGTATAACGGAACAATCGGCGCGACAATCATTAAACTAAATTGGATCAGAAAATTGATAAATGCCATCGGCAATATGCCGGGAAGAGTGGCAACACCTGACAACGAACGGAAAAATCCTTCTTCTTTCAGTTTTGCATCTGCGGTTCGCGGCGGTTCCTGCACCAGAAAAAAAATCACCAGCAGGGAACTGAAACTGATCAAACTCATAAAAAAGAACGGAAACCGATAGCCAAACGTATCCGCCAACAAACCGCCGACAATCGGTCCGCTGGCTGTGCCGGCGATCGTTGCGGTCTGATAGATTCCAAGTGCTTGGCCGGTTTTCTCTTTCGGCGTAAATGAAGTGACAAGCGCAATCGCAGCCGAACCGAATCCGCCCAACATCCCCTGTAGGATTCGCAAGGCCAGAAATTGATAGACATTGCTGACAAAGCCCATCAGGATCACGACTGCTATATTGCTCAATAAAACTCGTTCCACCATCATCTTGCGTCCGTAGCGGTCACCCAAATTCCCCCACATCGGACCGAGCAGTGCGGCGAACAATGGAGCGGTTCCCATCAACACCCCTGACCAGATGGCCACCTGATGGGTGTCGATAACCCCTAATTGGGGCAAATACAACGGAACAAACGAAAAAATAAAGCTGAGCGTCATGCCCGCGCCAAACTGTACAAACCACATCATATACAAATTTCGTTTCCAGGGTTCCAAACGTTTCCACTCCAAGTAATATAATCTTATTTTATTATTTTACATGAAAAAGGACGCCTGGAACAGGCGTCCTGTCAGAAAAACAAGGCGAAAAGGGCTGCCCAGAGGGGAATGCTGAGGATAATTCCCCAAACCAATCCTTTTAAGGGATTATGTTCTTCCATACAGGGCCTCCAAAAACATTGTTAACACACTGTATGTTTTCCATCGCCGAAACATGCTCATGCAAAAAAAACATCCGGCAAATTGCAGATTGCCGGACGGTTTCTTGCATCATGAACGAGATCAATTACAATTCCACATGGAAGACTTCTAGAATATTGGGGATTTCGGCAATTTCCCGAATAACTTCGGCTGACGCAGGATTGTCGATACCCAATACCATAACCGCTTTTCCCCCTGCTTCCTTGCGTCCCACCTGCATGGTCGCGATATTGATGCCTGCATCGCCAAGAATCATGCCGATCCGTCCAATCATTCCCGGTTGATCCAGATGGGAGGTGACAATCATCCGGCCTTCCGGCGCCGCATCGACTGTGAATCCGTCCAACCGGACGATGCGCGGGCCGAAACCGTTGTTTAACGTACCCGCTACCCGTCTCGTTTGGTGGGGAGTTGTCAGTTCCAGCGAGATCAAATTCGTGAAGACGCTGTGTTTGGCTGTCTTTGATTCCACCACCTGCACCCCGGATCGCTCCGCCATCAACGGCGCATTGACAAAATTGACTTCATCCCCGTGATGATAGGACATCACGCCTTTCAGGATTGTCCTTGTTAACGGCGCCACTTCCAGGTTGCTGATGTCACCGCTGTACATGATTTCAATTTTTGTAATCGGGTCTGACACCAGTTGGGCTGCCATTTTGCCAAGCTTTTCGGCAAGTCCCAAGTAAGGCTCCAACTGCCGAAGTTTGTCGGCGGGCAGCGAAGGCAGGTTGACCGCATTTTTAAACGGTTCATTCCGTAAAACTTTCAGTACTTCCTCCGCCACGTCGATCGCCACATTAATCTGCGCTTCCTCCGTCGAAGCGCCCAAGTGGGGCGTCAGCACCACATTGGGGAACTCTTTCAACGGATGCTCCTTCGCCAGCGGTTCTTCTTCGTAGACGTCGAGAGCGACACCTGCCACTTTACCGGAACGCAGCGCTTCAATCAGCGCTTCTTCCTTTATAATACCGCCGCGGGCGCAGTTGAGAATTCGCACCTCGTCTTTCATCATGCCAAATTCCCGTTCAGCCAGCAAATACTTGGTTTCTTTGGTCAAGGGTGTATGAACGGTGATAAAATCGGCTTCCTGCACAATTTCATCAACAGTGGCTTGTCTCACGTTCAGTGATTCGGCCCGCTGCTGTGACAGAAACGGGTCGTAGGCCATCACCTGCATGCCGAATGCCTGCGCGCGGGCGGCCACTTCCGCCCCGATTCGACCCAGGCCAATAATGCCAAGTACTTTATTGTTCAACTCAACGCCAACGAATGTTTTGCGATCCCATTCCCCTCGTTGGATCGATGTGAAAGCTTGCGGAATTTTCCGCGCCATGCTCATCATCATGGCGAAGGTAAATTCTGCCGTTGAAACTGTATTGCCGTCCGGTGCGTTAATCACGACGACTCCCTGCTGGGTGGCCGACGGCACATCGATATTGTCGACACCGACTCCCGCCCGGCCGATCACGCGCAGTCGTGCAGCATGTTCCAATACTCGAGCTGTCACTTTTGTTTGCGAACGGACCAGTAAAGCATCATACTCCGGGATGATGCTGACAATCTCATCTTCACTCAATCCGGTTTTGACGTCCACTTGGATGTCTGCCGCTTCCGTAAGTTTTCGCAAACCCTGCTCCGAAATCGGATCACTGACCAATACCCGAATCATCCCAACAACACCTCCTGCGCCGCGCGCACGCCGCTCCCCAGTTCAAATTCCCAGCCAACTTTCTTCAGTGCGACCTCCAGTGCCGCAATGGTTGACAACATCTCAAGCGGAGTCATGTATCCCATGTGACCGATTCGAAAGATCTTTCCTTTCAAATGCTGTTGTCCGCCGGCCAGTACGATGCCGAATTCTTGCCGCATGATCTTGCGCACCGCTTCCGGATCGAATCCGCCGCCGTTCACAGCCGTGACAGTCGGGGACGCGTAGGTTTCTTCCGTAAAAAACGGCAAGCGAAGCGCTTTGACGGCTGCCCGCACCATGTCCCGCATGAGCAGGTGTCGGCGGAAAGAATTCTCATACCCCACTTCTTCCAGCATAGCAAGGGATTCAGCTAAACCGTAGATAAGGGAAACGGCTGGCGTATAGGGAGTGGTCTGATCCTTCAAGCTTTTTTTGTAGGCACGCAAATCCAGATAGAAACGCGGATTCTGATTGGCGTCGATTGCCTTCCAGGCAAGCTCCGAAACGGCAATCAGCGCCAACCCGGGAGGCAGCATCAACGCTTTCTGCGAACCGGTTACGCAGATGTCCACACCCCACTCGTCCATTTTCAGTTCCATGGCGCCAAGAGAAGAAACTGCATCCACTACGAACAGCTTTCCAAATTCCCGCACGACTTTGCCGATGCCTTCTATGTCATTGGCGACGCCGGTTGACGTTTCCGATTGGGTGGCAAACACCGCTTTGATCGCAGGATCTGCAGTTAATGCTTCCTGAACCGCATCCGGATCAATACCCATTCCCCACTCCACATCTAGCCGCTTCACATTCGCTCCGTAAGCGGCAGCGATTTTTGCAAAACGATCTCCAAATACGCCCGTAACCAATACAAGCACCGTATCTCCGGGAGTGACAAGGTTAGCGACAGCCATTTCAAGACCTGCTGTACCCGATCCGCTAACCACCATTATATCTTGTTCCGTTTGAAACAATCGTTTTGCCCGTTCGAGAGTTTCCATCAGCATCTTGGAAAATTCTCCGCTGCGATGTCCGACCATCGGGCGGTTCATTGCCCGTTGAATACGCGGAGCCACCGGTGTTGGTCCCGGAATCCGCAAATGAATGTGCTCAAAACTCATGGCCCTCTTCCCTCCCAGATCTGTCCCAGCGTAGTACAAATAGACCGTCTGAACCCCTTTGTCCAAAAGGGGCCCAGGCGGTCGGCCATATCTTCAACTGCACTCCCTTGTGGTAACCCACTTCCGCCAGTCATGCAGCCTGCTGGTTTTTAATTATGAGAAAATTGTATGAGTACAGGGGCTGTCTGTCAATCCTAAAAATGAAAGTTTCACAAATTGATCGGCATATGAAGAAATTTTAAACAGGGGAGATGTGCATGAGAGAGATCGCAACCATCTTATTTGACGACTGGTTTTCGACCAAAGACGGATTCATCGGAGT
>JAGVBM010000105.1 GCA_020059765.1 Bacillota bacterium | reverse complement strand
TCGGGCGCTGCATTTGCAAAAGAGCGCACTGCCGGATGACGGCGTATTGCAGCGAGTCATCTTCGACAGTTACCAAATGAGTTCTAGCCGCATCCGAAAAGGTGAATTTGACCGTATGTATGAATCAAATGCGCAGCATTATACGGGCCTTTATAAAACAAAGACCGATCTTGCCGTGGATCACATGAAGCGATTGAGTGCTAAAGGTTACCGATCCTTTCGTGCATACCCGGACGGCACTCCAACTATCTGGAGATTGAGCAAATGGGATAATTTCGCCGTCGCCGAGTTGAGATGGTTTGCGTTTCGAATTTCCTACCAGGCTGATTCGCACGGTTTTGAGACGATCAAGGATGTCAGCGGGTTTGTCTATCTGAAAAAAATGCCGGACGGATCGTGGAAAATCTACGGATACCGCCCGACCAACAAGAACCCGATGCCCTTTGAAACCGCAGATCCGGTAACGATCTTCCGGAATTTGAACTGAAAAAACGGTGCCGATCCTTCGCTGGAGAGGCACCGTTTGCTTGAGATCCACTTCCCCCCCTTGTTTGACGAACTGCCCGAGCGCGCCTTATACTTTGGAGTGACTCGAGAAGGCCGTTTATTCGGAATCACTCAGGAGGTGGGATGCATGGCGTTAGACGGGATTGTGCTGCGCGCCTTGACGCACGAATTGCAACAAAAACTGGTTGGCGGCCGCGTGGATAAAATCTACCAGCCTCTCTCCCGCGATCTCCTGCTGTTGATCCGCAACCAGGGGCAGAATTACCGGCTGTTGATTTCCGCCAATCCTACCTACCCCCGGATCTATCTGACAGAACGGTACAAAGGACAGAATCCGGCAGAGCCTCCGATGTTTTGCATGCTGCTGCGCAAACATCTGGAAGGCGGACGGATCACCAGTCTGGAACAGGTCGGCAACGAGCGGATTCTCCATTTTTCCATCGAAAATCGCGACGAACTGGGCGACCTGACAGACAAACTGCTGATCGTCGAGATCATGGGCCGCCATTCGAATATCATCCTGATCGATCCGGCCACAAGGCGCATTCTGGACGGCGTGGTACACGTCAACTTCGGCACCAGCCGGCACCGGGAAGTGCTGCCCGGTCGAACCTACGTGGAACCCCCTGAACAGGGCAAATTGTCTCCGTTTGAGGAAGGCAAGTTCGGATATATTGACAAACGGCAGAATTCGGATCTGCCGCTGGACAAGTTTTTGGTGCAGACCTACAGCGGCATCTCCCCGTTGCTCGGGAAAGAGCTGGCCCACCGCAGGAATTGGACGGCAATAGGCGAAGGGGCGTTCTCTGCGCAAACTTCCGGCGAGGAACGGGCTACCTCGCTGCAAGCGCCCGAAGAGGAATGGGAGCACTTTGCCGAATTCTTCGAACCTCTCCGTCGGCATCAATACCGTCCGACCTTGGTGCTGGAACAGGACGGCAAACCGACAGCATTTTCGGCAGTCCCGTTGACGCACGTGCAGGGAACCGTCCAGCAATGGGACAGCATGTCCGCCTGCATGGAGACGTTCTATGAAGAAAAGTCATGGCGTGACACCCTGCGGCAGAAAGCGGGAGATATCGAACGAATCCTGCACTCGGAAGTGGACAAGAACCGCAACAAACTGGTCAAGTTTGCAGAGGCGATCCGTGATGCCAGCAACGCGGAAACTCACCGCATCTGGGGCGAATTGCTGACCGCCAGTCTTCATCAACTGCAAAAAGGGCAGACTGCCGCCCGCGTCATCAACTTCTATGATGAGGCGATGGCGGAGATCGAGATTCCGTTGGATCCCCAACTGTCACCGCAGGAAAACGCACAGGCTTATTTCAAAAAATACAACAAGGTGAAAAAATCGGTGCCGATTTTGCAGGAGCAAATCCAGCAAGCGAAAGAACAGATCGACTATCTGGAAGGCGTGCTGCAATTAATCCGGACAGCCAATCTGTCCGATCTGCAGGAGATTCGCGAGGAACTGGAACAGGAACAAATCTTGAAACCGTCCGGCAAGTCAAACCCTCTGCGGAAAAAGAAACAGGAAGTCCGTCCGGAACGTTACGTGTCTTCGGACGGAATCGACATCTATGTAGGCAAAAACAACAAGCAGAACGATTACCTGACCATGAAATTGGCCCATTCGGCAGATACGTGGCTGCATACAAAAGACATTCCCGGCTCACACGTGATCATTCGGGCGAAAGAAGTGCCGGATACCACCCTGCGGGAAGCGGCGGTGCTTGCCGCCACATATTCGAAAGCCGGCGAATCCAGCCAGGTGCCGGTGGACTACACGTTGGTCAAGCATGTCTGGAAACCGAACGGCGCCAAGCCGGGCATGGTCTTGTACGAAGGGCAAAAGACCCTCTACGTCAATCCCGATCCGGCACTGGCCGAGCGGCTGCGGGCCAAGCCATGAATCAAGCAAGGGAAAATGCCCGGCAAGCGTTTTGCCGGGCATCCGCATGGTTACCGCTTGCGGCGCGCTTCCATTAGATACACCATGCAAAGGTGGTAATTGCAATGTCTATCATCCGAGTGCACAATTTGCGAAAGGAATTTCAACGCCTGGTTCCTAAAAAAGGGCCCTTTGCCGCGATCCGCAATTTGTGGAACACCGACTATTCGGTGCATACAGCGGTCAATGACATCAGCTTCTCCATCAATCAGGGAGAATTGGTCGGATACATCGGACCGAACGGAGCGGGCAAATCGACATCCATCAAAATGCTGACCGGGATTTTGGTTCCGACCTCCGGCGAAATCGAGGTGGCCGGTCGGATCCCCCACAAACAGCGAAAAGAACATGCGGCCAACATCGGCGTTGTGTTCGGCCAAAAAACCCAGTTGTGGTGGGATATTCCGGCGATTGAAAGCTATCGGGTCTTAAAGACGATTTATAAAATTCCCGATTCCACCTATCGGCAAAATCTTGATATATTCCGCGAACTGCTCGATTTGCACGAGTTCGAACAGACACCGGTCCGCCAGTTGTCCCTTGGACAACGCATGCGGGCCGATCTGGCGGCCGCCCTGATGCATGATCCGTCAATCCTGTTCCTGGATGAGCCGACGATTGGCGTCGATGTGTTGGCGAAAGAAAAACTGCGCACCTTTATCCGGGAAATCAACCGGGAGAAAAAAGTGACGGTGCTCCTGACCACCCACGACATGACCGATATCGAAAAATTGTGCAGCCGGATGATGATTATTGATGACGGGCAAATTTTGTACGACGGATCTCTCGAATCGCTGAAACACAATTTTGGCGGCGAGCGAACGTTAGTCATCGAACTGGAAGACGAACTGCAGCCCATCGGTCTGAACCTTCCGCATGCCCGCATTGTCCGGCAGGAAGGTGCGCGGATCTGGGTCGCTTTTGACAGAGAGGCTGTTTCCGCTTCCGATTTGATCACCGAATTGGCCCGTACCCACCGTCTTCGCGACCTGACGGTGGAAGAACCGGAGATTGAATCGATTGTCCGGCACATCTACGAATCCGGATTAAACCGAAAGAAGGAGGAACGACATGCCGCTCTTCTGGATGTTTAGCCGCCAGGGATTCCTAAGATTGTCCGCCTATCGGTTGAACTTTTGGTCGGAAATGTTCGCCTTGTTTGTGCAAATCTACGTGGTCCACACGCTATGGACCATTTTGTACCGGCAAACACCGGATACGTTCGGATCGATCGGCCTGCAAGCGATGATTACCTACGCGGTCCTCGGCGTGATTCTGGACATGATTCTGACCACCGACACAGGCCCGCACGAATATCTGACCGGGCAAATCAAAACGGGCATGATTACCAACGATCTCTTGCGGCCCCTTGATTTTCCGCTGCACATGCTGCTGCGCTTTTCCGGCGAGACGATGGCGCGCACCGTGTTTTTCGTGCTGCCGCCGATTGCCGCTGCCTACCTGCTGTTTGATCTGACGGTTCCTGCCGGACTGACGCAGTGGGGCTTGTTCCTGATCAGTGTAGCGCTGTCTTGGCTGATTCTGTTTTTCATCAACTTTTTGTTTGGCTTTATTTCTTTCAAGACTCTGGATTTAATCGGCTTCATGTTTACTTATTGGGCGATGCTGCGTTTCCTGTCGGGACAGTTGATCCCGATCTGGATGTATCCGGAATGGATGCAAAAGATCATCG
>JAGVBM010000397.1 GCA_020059765.1 Bacillota bacterium | reverse complement strand
CTGCAGTCGTGCGCAATCATCTGCAAAAGGGCTGAGAACTATGCAATCGCAAAAAACAGTGATCGTAATCGGGGGCGGCATCACCGGATTAAGCGCCGCTTATTACCTGCAGCGAAACGCGAAGGAAGCGGGACAATCCATAAGGATCCTGCTGTTTGAGCGGGATGAAAAGTTTGGCGGCAAGATTGAGACAGAGCGAGTGGACGGATTCGTCATCGAAAAGGGGCCCGATTCCTTTCTGGCTCGGAAAGGAGCCGCGCTTGAACTGGCGCGGGAATTGGGGTTGGAAGACGAAGTGGTCGGAACCGATCCCCGCAACAAAAAAACCTATGTTCTGCACAAGGGCAAATTGCATCGCATTCCGGCCGGTTTGAACGTCGGCATTCCCACTCAGTTTGTTCCCTTTGCCACCACCGGACTGCTGTCGCCCGGCGGGAAGATTCGGGCGGCGATGGATTTGTTCCTGCCGAAGAACAAGCACACCGGCGATCAATCCTTGGGAGGATTTCTCGCCAGACGTTTGGGAGATGAAGTAGTCGATCAGATGGCCGAACCGCTGTTGGCCGGTATTTATGCGGGCAACTCGCGGAATTTAAGTTTGCGCGCTACGTTCCCCCACTTGGAAATTCTGGAGCAGAAACATGGCAGCCTGATCCGCGGCATGCTGGAACAAGCCAAACAAGCCAGGGCCGCACAGCAAGCAGGGAGCAGCAAGACGGGGAGCAGCAACGCGGAGGAGGATAGGGTGCAGGCGGGACGCACCCCGGAGACAGGCGGGCAGCCGTCTGCGAATGCGGGAGAAACGGCAAAAAAGAAACTGCCGAATACGATGTTTCTTTCCTTTCGCTGCGGACTGCGGCAGTATGTCGACTCGTTGACCGAAGTCCTCGGTCCAGAGATCCTGCATGCTTCCAGATCCGTGCGGGAAATCAAACGGTTGACGGATGACGCTGCTCCCGGCAAATGGCAAGTCCTGTTGGACAACGGCGAGATGGTGGAAGCGGATGGGGTGGTGCTGACAACCCCAACGTTTGACACGGCAAGGTTCCTGCCTCGATCCTTTGAACCGGCAAAGACCTTGGAGAAAATCCCTTATGCGTCTGTTGCCACTGTCATCTTGGCGTATTCGGCGGAGTCGATCTCATTCCCCTTGGATGGAACCGGGTTTGTTGTACCCAAAGGAGAAGGGAGAACAATCACCGCATGTACCTGGATTTCATCAAAATGGATGCATACCGCACCAAAGGATAAGGTGTTGATTCGCTGCTATGTAGGGCGTGCCGGGGATGAAGCGATTGTTGACGAAACAGACGAGACGATTTTGCAGAAGGTACGAGTGGATTTGCAGGAAACCATGGGGATCACAGCCGACCCCTTGTTTACCAGGATCACCCGTTGGCGACACGCGATGCCCCAGTACACGGTCGGACATTTGGACCGGTTGAAAAACTTTGAGGACGAGGCGCGTGCACAATATCCAGGCCTCTTTTTCGCCGGGGCGGGATTTACCGGACTTGGCGTGCCGGACTGCATCCAGCAGGGGAAACATGCGGCGGAAGAGACAATCCGATACTTGCAGTCGCACGAATAGGGACAATCGGATTGCCGGGAATCCACAGCAGAACAGATGAAAGGACTGGCAAGTTCCTGAGAGACTGGGAACGAGCGGGTCCTTTTTTGGGTTGACGATTTGTAATTTATGGAAATATAATTTTTCAACAAACATAAATTCCGTGTAAATATAAAAATATGGAGGACGTTTGATATGAGGGAAGAGAGTTCGATTCGAATCCGCAAACTGACGCCGCAGGACGCGGGCAAATATAAACAAATTCGTCTGCGTGCGGTAGAAGAGCATCCGGAAGCATTTGTTCCGGTACCTGAAGAAGAACGGGAAAAGACGCTGGATGAAGTGACGAAACAGTTTGAAACAGTTTGGAACAAAGACAACAATTTCATCCTGGGTGCTTTCGCGGGCGAGGCAATTGTCGGCACTGTCGGATTCTATCAACTGGAACGGGAAAAATTGCGGCATAAAGGAATCATCTGGGGAGTATACGTTGCTCCAGAATATCGTCGGCTAAAGATCGGACAGATGTTGATGGAGGAGGTCCTGCAGGCATGCCGCAAGCTCCCGTACCTGGAACAAATCCAATTATCTGTGGCAGCTTCCAATGAACAGGCCAAACAGCTTTACGACAAACTGGGGTTTCGTACTTACGGCACGGAACCGCGTGCTTTACGGCTGTCCGACCGGTATCTGGATGAGGAGCATCGGATTTTGTTTCTCGCCGCAGATTCTGGGGATTCCTAACCGGAAAACCGATGAAGCAGCCCAAATTCAACAAACGGAAATCGTATCGGGAGACCATTTTTTCGATCGGCAGGAAGCCCGCCTGAGCGTGTCGCCGAACGCACGGCAGCAGAATCTGCCGGCACGAATCGGGAAAGTGGTCTTTTTATGCTGTTCACAGAAAGTTCATAAACCCGAAAAAGGCTGTCAGAACGGGTTCATTCGCCAGTCAGGGAATTCCCCTAGCTGATTTCAGGGAACTCCCTGATACTCGAAATAATCGCTCCAAATCTATAATTGAAACGAAGGTTGAACGATTACAGCCTGCAAGTCGGTACGAAATGAAAACTGTGCCGGTGGAAAGGATCGTCGGAACCAGGAAAGGAGAACGAGCCGTGAAACTGCAGAAGGAAGGGGAAACGACCTCCCTGCGCGGAACGCTAGCCGCCGTGCTGATTCTGGGAGGGCTGATTGTGGCCAGTTGGCTGGGCGTATTCTATCTGTTTATGAATCGAAGCTAAAAGAATCGAAGAGGAGTCGAAAGGGGGTTCCGGCGTGCACATTCATCGATATGAAAAATGGTGGTTGATGTTTGGCGGCGGAATAATTATTGCATTTATTGTCATTTTGTTTTTTAACGCGTTTGCGATGGGGATGATGCCCCCGAGCGATTTGCGGACGATCGATCCTCAGAAGGTGGACCAAACTCCGCCTTTTGACAAACCGGGTCTGCGGAAAATCGGCGACAATGAATATGAAGCGGTCATGACCGCCTTTGTGTTCGCCTACAGTCCGTCTGTGCT
>JAGVBM010000387.1 GCA_020059765.1 Bacillota bacterium | reverse complement strand
GGCCTCCCTGTGGCAATCAAAACTTCATGTCCCAATTCCCGAGCTTGCTGCAGCACTTTCTTGGTCCGGGCCAAAATCGTTTTGTTGTTCGTCAGTGTGGTCCCGTCCAGATCGATGGTTATCAAACGGCGTCTCATGAATGGTAACCTCGCTTTACCGTTCGTTCATTTCCGATTCAACATGTTACCCATGTAATGTATCCTGCAATCATCGAGGAGTCAAGAACTGGAACTCTGGAAACGAGGAAAGGCCCCCCGCTGCGGGAGGGCCAATTGTTTATGGTATGAGTTTGAAGTTAGCTGCGTCCGGAAAGCTGCTGTTCGGCCAAAGCTACCAGCTTACGAGTGATGTTTCCCCCGATTGCACCGGTGTCGCGAGTCGTCATGGTGCCCCAGTAGCCGTCTTGCGGAGTTTGAATTCCAAGTTGTTGAGCCACTTCGTACTTCATTTGATCCAAAGCTTTTGAAGCTCCTTTTACAACCAAATCGTTACGTTTTTGACCAAGTGCCATATGAAACAACTCCTTTCATTTGTTGTAAAAGTAGTATGCCGAGAAGCTCAGCAACTAATCCATGCAATCTTTGGAAAAAATAATGTATCAATCTTCCAACATCCGGACATAAAGATAGTATAAAAGGCTTTTGGAGGGATCAATAGGTGGAAACAGTCGAGAGATGGACTACACGTTCTGATGCTTGGACCCCCGACGATGACCGCAAACTGGCAGATATCGTGCTGCGTCATATTCGAGAAGGAAGCACCCAATTGAATGCATTCGTCGAAGCAGCCAACCTTCTTGGACGCACGCCTGCCGCCTGCGGTTACAGATGGAACGGTGTGGTGCGCCGCAGCTATTCGGATGACATCAAACAGGCAAAACTGGACAAAAAAACGCATGCTACATTAAAAGGGCATTTTGCCCGACGACGCGTCTGGTATCCGGAATTGGAGGACAGCTCCATCGAGGGAATCATCCGCGCACTCAAGCAGCATGAACGGCTCTATTATGAGCTTCAGGAACAAAACCGGGAAATGCAGGAACGCATCAATTCCCTGCAGCAGGAACTGGAGCAACTGCAGTATGCCAATCGGCAGCTGCGGGAACAAGCGGATCCTTCCAACGGGACGGATCAACTGGCGGAAGACTCCAAAACCCTGCTTGCCATCATGGAGCGGGCACGCAAGTTGTTGGAAGCAGAGGGAAAATAGGATTGAAACAAAGTAAACCACGAATCGACAGTATAGTTCGCTTACCAAGGCTGTCATTATTCGTGGTTTACGATTCTTCTTTCACCTTGCCGCGATCACTGCATCAAGAGGGAGATGCCGCCGTCGACGACAATCGTTTGGCCGCGAATCATTGAGGCGTCATCCGAGCACAAAAATCTCACCGCGTTGGCCAAATCCTGCGGTTCCACGATGCGTCCGGCGGGAGTTCGACGGCTCGCCTCCGCCAGCAGTTCCTCCCTGTTGGGAAAATGGGTCAAGGCGTCCGTATCGACTGCACCGCCCGATACGGCGTTAGCCGCAATATTCTTGGGTGCAAGTTCGACGGCCAGATAGCGGATCAACGACTCGACTGCCGCTTTCGATACGCCGACGGTCGTATAATTGTCGAGCACGCGGGTGGAACCGAGACTCGACAACGCGACAATTTTGCCGCCGCCGCGTTTTTCCATCAATGGAACCGCCCGCTGCGCGCCAAACAGCAGCGCCCTCGCGTTAATATCCATCGTCCAATCCCAATGGGATTCTTTCAATTCCAGCAGCGGCATCAGCACCCCGGATGCGGCGTTTGACACAAAAATGTCCAATCCGCCGAACTCCGCTTCAATCTCGTCAAACATCTGCCCGATCTTTTCCGGATCGCCCACATTCGCCTTGACGATCTGACATCGGACACCCTTGGAACGGATCAGTTCGGCCGTTTCCTCCGCTTGCTTTCGATTTCGAAAAAAATTGATGATCACGTCACATCCCGCCTCGGCCAACGTCAAAGCGATCGCTTTTCCGATCCCCCGGCTGCCGCCTGTAACCAGTGCTGTTTTGCCGCGTAATGATGCCATGCTGTAGCCTCCTTCTGTTACCTGATCCTAATACCTGATTCCATGATTATACATCAAACGGGCCCCTTTTGGAACAAATCACTTGAATCAACGCGGCCAATCCTTGCTCCACCTGCTGTTTGACCTCGTCGGGATATTTCATAAGCCGCGCATGTTTCTCGTATTCCTCCCGGTCAAGTATCGTATAATCTCCATCTGCATGAACATAAACGTCCAAATCATAATCGACAAATTCAAGGTTGCCGGTCGTCTCGTTGCGCGCTGGAGGGGACGCCACATTGCAATACCATTCGATGCCGGATTGCTTGTTCAATTTGAATACGTTATACCAATCCGTTTCAGGAAAATACGCCTCCACATCATAAGGACTTGTCCATGTGCTCCCATCAGGGTTGCATACTGATGTCTCTGCCGGGATATGAAGCACCAGCGGGCTCTCTCTGGTTACCTGCGCCAACTCCCAGGAACGATGTCTGGATCCGTCATGTTTGTAGGACTGTACCCGTATCCTGTTCACTTTATCCGCTCCCTGCTATCCAGATTTGGCATTTACTGTCCGGTGATTTTTCCGGGATAATCCTGTATTATAAGATCCAGTTGACATAAGATTCATGCTGCCGTGCAGCTTGCAACAACAGGGACAGACAGGGTGCCTTAAAGGAGTGAACGATTTGATTTGGTGGTTGTTTTTGATCTTGCTTTCGGCTACGTTGTTATATGCCTATTGGAACACATTTCGGCCGGTTTTGCGAGAAGTGAAACTGAACATTGCGGGAAAAGAAGGTTTGCATGACCTGACAATCGTCCAATTATCCGATCTGCACATGGAGCGGCAGTCCATTTCGCCGAAACGCCTGTGTGACATGACGGCTTCCGCCAATCCGGATCTTATCGTCCTGACCGGCGACTACCTGGATCGGCACCATAATATCGACAGATTTCTCGAGTATTTGAAACTTATCACCCCGCTGAACCCGCAATACGGAATCTATCTGGTATTTGGCAATCACGACCACTATCTGGGTGAGCAGATTGACGAATTCCAGAAATTGATTGAAGCGGCAGGCTGCCGCGTGTTGCGCAACGAATCCGCTTCTATTCAGGTGCAGAACACGACTCTGCACATTATTGGAATTGATGATTATTGTCTCGGCAAAAGCGACATTCCGCGCTCGTATGACAATGTTCCGGCAGACGGCATCCATCTTGTGCTGGCCCATGATCCGAACACGGTGCTCGCTTTGGACAAACGGCACCCGGCAGATTATATTCTGTCAGGCCACTTCCACGGCGGTCAGTTTAATCTGATTCCCTATCTGCACCGCGTCATGGGGTTTGGGGAATTGCCCAAACAAGACATTTTGAAAGGGATGCATCAAGTAAACGGCAAAACATTGTACATTTCGGAAGGGCTTGGTCAAAGCGGGCTCAACGTCCGGCTCGGTTCCCGTCCGGAAATTACGGTGCACCGTCTTTCCACCGGAAAACTGCGCCCGGCCGCGGAATCTGTGCGCGTTGAACTGACAACGCCCGCCTTTGAAACAGCCGCCATGTAATCTCCCATTAAGCAACAATCGTCTCCCATCCCCTTTCCGCCATGGATTCATCCCGGTTTTTCCGGGGTGGAACTTTTGCCGGAGGGGGATTCTGTTTAAAATTGAGTCGAACCTGTCCAACTTCTTTGGTAAAATGAAGAAGTGTGACATATTCATGTCAGAAAGGAGTTTGATCCATGGACAATTTGCTGAAGGGCAAGAATATTTTGATCATGGGCGTAGCCAACGAACGAAGCATCGCTTGGGGAATTGCGGAAGCATTACATAAAGCGGGTGCCAACCTGTATTTTACATACCAGGGGGAGCGAGTCGAACGGCGCATTCAAGAACTGACGGCCGATATGCCGGGCAGCCTGACGCTTTCCTGCGATGTCACAAAAGACGAAGAAATTGATGAGGTATTTGCCGTTCTTGAAAAAGAAGCGGGTGTGCTGCACGGTGTGGTTCACTCTCTCGCGTACGCGCTAAAAGAAGACTTGGAAGGCCAATTTGTCAATACATCCCGCAACGGTTATTCCCTTGCCCAGGACATCTCCGCCTATTCATTGGTTGCAGTGGCACAGCGCGCCCGCAAACTGATGACAGAGGGCGGTTCGATCATGACGATGACCTATTTGGGCGGCGAACGTGTGGTGCAGGGCTATAACATGATGGGTGTTGCAAAAGCGGCCCTCGACAGTTCCATGAAATATCTGGCAGCCGATCTGGGTCCGGAAAACATTCGCGTCAACGCGATCTCCGCCGGTCCGATCATGACGCTTGCCGCCCGCGGCGTGCGCGATTTCAACGTCATGCTGAAACTGGTGACGGAAAAAGCGCCCCTGCGTCGCGGTGTTACGCAAGAAGAAGTCGGCAACACCGCCCTCTTCCTGCTGTCTGACCTGTCTTCCGGAATCACGGGTGAAATTGTCCATGTCGATGCCGGATTCAACATCTTGGGCATGTGATTCAACATCTTGGGCATGTATTCGAAAACAGGCTGCCGATTGCGGATCGGCAGCCTGTTGTGATGCTGTTTCTAGAAATTTTTTTACAAGAACAGATATCCGGGAATAATCCGTTCGGGACTCTTTAGTTTGTACGCTCCCATCTCTTCGTCGTAGTCGATCCGTATCCTCTCATCCAGATAGATGCTCGACCCTTGATCGACGACCACATGAACCTTCCCGAAATCATACACTTCATCATTTTGTCTCGGCTCATCCAGAGCGAGATCATAGATCATGGTCGCACTTCAACCGCCTTCCCAGACCATCATCAACCGCACAAAGACGTCCGGCTGTTCTTCGGATGCCCATTGCACCAATTGCTGTTTCGCCCGTTCCGTCAATTGCAGCAAGCTTGTTCCCCCTTTTCCCGCATAAACTTCCTGTCAATTTCCCCAACCTATGACGAAACCACTATTGACAGGAGGAATTCAGACATGTACGTAGAACGCAGCTTACCACTTTTCCAGTTGACAAAAGGTTATCACTTCAAGGAAAATCTAGAATAACACTCGCTGTAAATTACACTGACTCTAAATTTGACGCATTTCGAGGTGGGCAACTTGACTGCATC